>JACDBP010000098.1 GCA_013694835.1 Chloroflexota bacterium | reverse complement strand
CGACGCCGACGCCGACGCCGACGCCGCGCGGCCCTACGTCGAGGTCGTCACGGGCGCGAGGGACCTCGTGCCGGAGGCCCTCGATCGCCTGGTAACGCGTGTCGCCGGTGCTCGGCGGGGGCTCATCGTCTGCGGGCCGATCGATTCGCTCGACCTTCCAGCCGCGGTGGCGCGGCTGGCGGCCGTGACCGGCTTCCCGATCCTGGCGGACGCCCTGTCCAACCTCCGCCTCGGGCCCCACGATCGGAGCCGGGTCATCGGCCGGCACGACGCGATCGTGCGAACGCCCTCGTTCCGTGAGGGACACGTGCCGGACCTCGTCCTCCGGTTCGGTGGCACCCCCACGTCCCGTGCCGTGACGACGTGGCTTGCCGAGAACGGCGCCCAGCAGCTCGTCGTCGACGACGGCGGCTGGAGCGAGCCCACGCTCGAGTCGGTGACGCTGATCCACGCGGAGCCGGCGGGCCTGGCCGAGAGTCTGGCGGCGGTGCTGACGGGCCGTCTCGCCGGCGGCACAGCGACGAGCCGGGCGGATCCCGGATGGCTCGCCGCCTGGCAGGGCGCCGACCGCGCTGGAGACAACGCCATCCGCGAGTGGCTGGCCGGTCTCGCCGAGCCGTTCGAGGGCCGCGCCTTCGCCGATCTGGAGGGCGTCCTGCCCGACGGGGCGATCGTCGTCGCCGGCAACAGCATGCCGGTGCGGGACCTCGACGCGTTCCTCGGTGGGTCCGCTGCCGCGATCCGCTGTCTTGCCAACCGGGGCGCCAACGGCATCGACGGCGTCATCTCGACGGCGCTCGGCGTCGCCGCGGTCAACGACGGTCCGGTGGTCCTGGTCGTCGGCGACGTGTCGTTCATCCACGACTTGAACGCGCTCGTCGCGGCGCGCCTCCACCACCTGCCACTGACCGTGGTCCTGGTCAACAACGACGGCGGCGGCATCTTCTCCTTCCTGCCCCAGGCGTCAGCGGAGCGGCCGGAGGTGGGGCTGCCGGAGCACTTCGAGGAGTTGTTCGGCACACCCCACGGGCTCCAGCTCGGTCCGGTCGCCGCGGCACTCGGGGCGGAGCACCGGGAGGTCACTGACGACGGGATCGGAGCTGCGGTCCGTGGTTCGATCGGGCGGCCCGGCGTCCGGGTCCTCGAGCTGCGGACCGATCGAGCGCGCAACGTGGAGCTGCATCGCGAGTGCCTCGCCCGCGTGGCGGCGGCACTCGAGCCACTGCCGGTGCGGGCATGACCCGGGTGGATGTGAACGGCGTCTGCCTCGAGGTGGACGTCGCCGGGAGCGGCAGGCCGGCGCTGCTGCTGCACGGCTTCACGGGCACGAACCGATCGTGGTCCGCGCTCCTGCCGAGCCTCCGACGGACCCACCGGACCGTGGCACCGGACCTGCTCGGCCACGGGGGCTCGGATCGACCGCCTGATCCGAAGCGGTATGACCTCGCGCGCCAGGCGGCCGACCTGGCGGCGCTGCTGACGGGGCTCGATGCCGTCCCGGCAGACGTCATCGGCTATTCGATGGGCGCCCGGATCGCCTTGCGCCTCGTGCTGGACCATCCGCGGCTCGTCCACCGGCTCGTCCTCGAGAGCCCTTCGGTGGGGATCGCGGATGCTGCCGAGCGCGCGCACCGCAGGACGGCGGACCTGGCACTGGCTGATGGCATCGAGCGGGACGGCATCGTGGCCTTCGTCGATGCCTGGGAGGCGCAGGAGCTCTTCGCGACGCAGCGGGCGCTCCCGGATGTGACCCGCGTCCGGATCCGGCGCGAGCGGCTGGGCCAGGTTCCGAAGGGCCTCGCCGATGCGGTCCGCGGCGCCGGCCAGGGCGTGATGGAGCCGCTCCACGGGCGCCTCGCTGAGATCACGGCCCCGACGCTCGTCATCTCCGGAGGGGTCGATGCCGTCGGCCTCGAGCGCGCCCGCCTGGTAGCAGACGGCATCGCGGGTGCACGACTCGAGGTCGTGCCCGATGCCGGCCACGCCCCGCACCTCGAAGCCCCCGGATCGTTCGCCCGCATCGTCGGCGCGTTCCTCGCCCCGAGCCACTGAGGAGTACCCATGCCCACGACCTGGACCTCGGTCCGCGACTACACCGACATCCGCCACGAGCACTCGGGAACGGGCATCTCCCGCGTCACCATCGACCGGCCGGAGGTCCACAACGCGTTCCGACCGGAGACCGTCGACGAGCTGATCGACGCGTTCCGGGCCATCCGCGACGACCCGACCATCGGCGTCGTGCTGCTCACGGGCGCAGGGGACAAGGCGTTCTGCTCCGGCGGCGACATGCGGGTCAAGGTCGCGGGGGGTTACCGCGACAGCGAGGGCATCGCCCGGCTCAACGTTCTCGACCTGCAGCGGCTCATCCGTTCGCTGCCGGTGCCAGTCATCGCGCTGGTCAACGGCTTCGCGATCGGTGGTGGCCACGTCCTCCACGTCGTCTGCGACCTGACCATCGCCGCGGACCACGCACGGTTCGGCCAGACCGGACCCAGGGTCGGCAGCTTCGACGGCGGCTACGGCGCGACGCTCCTGGCACGGACCGTGGGCCACAAGCGCGCTCGCGAGTTGTGGTACCTCTGCCGCCAGTACACCGCGCAGCAGGCGTTCGACATGGGGCTGGTCAACGCGGTCGTGCCGCTCCAGCGATTGGAGGGGGAGGGCGTCGCGTGGGCCGACGAGATCCTGGAGAAGAGCCCGACGGCGATCCGCTTCCTGAAGCGGGCGTTCAACGCCGACACGGACGGCCTCGCCGGGCTCCAGGAGCTGGCGGGCGACGCCACGATGCTCTACTACCTGACCGACGAGGCCCACGAGGGCAGTCGTGCGTTCCTGGAGAAGCGGAAGCCCGACTTCTCGAGGTTCCCGCGACGGCCCTGAGCGAACGGACGGGCGACCGATGAGCACGGCCACGACCGGCGACATCCCGTCCCGCCGACGCGTGTGGCTGATGGCGATCCGGCCGCCGACCCTCCCGGCCGCCGTGGGACCGGTGCTCGTGGGCATCGGCGTGGCGCTGGGGCTGGGCGTCTTCCGGCCGCTGCCGGCATTGGCCGCGCTCGCCGTCGCGGTGCTGCTGCAGGTGGCCGCGAACCTGGCGAACGACCTCTTCGACTTCCGTTCGGGCGCCGACACTCCGGACCGCCTCGGCCCGCCACGCGTGGCGGCCATGGGCCTGCTGGGGCAGCGCCAGCTCGCCATCGGCATCGTGGTCGTGCTCGCCCTGGCCGGGCTCGTCGGGTTCTATCTCGTCAGCGTCGGCGGCCTGCCGATCCTGGTGCTCGGCGTGCTCGCGGTCGTCAGCGCCATCGCCTACACGGGCGGACCGTGGCCCTACGGCTACCACGGTCTCGGCGAGCTGTTCGTGTTCGTCTTCTTCGGGCTGGTGGCGGTCGCTGGCACGACCTTCCTCCAGACCGATCGATGGGACCCGGTAGCGCTCGCGGCCGGCGTGCCCGTGGGTCTGCTCGTGACCGCCATCCTGGTGGCCAACAACCTGCGGGACATCGGCACGGACGCGCGGGCGGGCAAACGGACGCTGGCCGTGCTGCTGGGCGAGCGCGCGACGATGCTGGAGTACGCGCTGCTGGTGGCGGTCGCGTACCTGGTGCCGATCCTGCTGGTGCTCGTCGGGTCCAGCGGTCCGTCCGTGCTGCTGCCGCTGGTATCGGCGCCACTGGCGGTGCCGCTGCTGCGCGAGGTGGGGGCCGGTGGCGACCCGCGCCGGTTGAACGCCGTGCTGAAGGGCACCACACGGCTGTCGCTCATCTTCGCCTGCCTCTTCGCGGTCGGCCTCGCGCTGGACCGGGTCGTGTG
>JACDBP010000057.1 GCA_013694835.1 Chloroflexota bacterium | reverse complement strand
TCACCACCCCACTCAATGCGAACCGAGGGCGGCCCCATGATGAAGGCACCGCGATGGATGCGTGGTGCGGGCCGGAAGACGGACCGTGAATGACGGCTGTGCCAGCTTGCCTGTCACGAGCAGAGGGCCGTTCAGCGAGGCCGTTTGCCGGCGGGCGTACGATCGACGCGTACGCGGAGGCGAGGTTGGCCGTGAACGGCGTCATCGAGCTCATGGTGGTGATCGTCGCCTGTGGCGGGATCGGTGCCATGCTCGGCTGGTTCGTGTCCCGCGGCTACCGGGCCTTCGGAGCGATCATCCGCGGCCAGGACGACGCGGCGTTCTATCAGGAGATGATGCCGTGGCCGCACGGCGTGCAGGAAGAGGACGAGGTCCACTGGCAGATCCCGCGGACGGTGTCGCGCAGTCCCACCAGGGCGAGCAACGGCGGCCGTCCGCTACCTCCGCACCGGAGAAGGGATGTACCGCCGACCCGCCCGCGTTCCGCCACCGACTGCTGAGCCCACGCCGCTCGCCCAGCTCCGGAAGCTGATGCAGCGCCCGGGTGGTGCGGGGGAGCCGCTACACTCGGCCTTCTGACACGGGCCACGCGGCCGCGTCACGCGACACGACACGCCGGTGACGGCGAAGGACCGGAGGCAACATGGACCTGCTCAGCCGCATCGATCGGCTCATCGACGACCGTCACCTGCTGACCCACCCCTTCTACACGAAGTGGGCCGACGGCACGCTGCCAAAGGAGGCCCTCCAGGAGTACGCGCGCCAGTACTACGCGTTCGAGGCGACGTTCCCGCGCCTGCTCTCGACGCTCCACAGCCGCACCGAGGCGCCGGCCATCCGCCAGGAGATCCTGGAGAACCTGTGGGACGAGGAGCACGGCGCGGTCAACCACGCCGAGATGTGGCTTCGCTTCGCCGAGGGCATCGGCGTCTCCCGCGACGACGTCAGGACGGCCCGCCCGAACGAGGCGACCGAGGCATTGCTCCAGCAGTACCGCGAGGTCACCACGGAGGCGCCCGTCGCCGCCGGGGTCGCCGCCGTGTATGCCTACGAGCGCCAGGTGCCAGAGGTCGCCGAGTCGAAGATCGCCGGGTTGCGCAAGCACTACGAGATCGACGACGCGCGCACGCTCCAGTTCTTCAAGGTCCACGGCGTGCTGGACGTCGCGCACTCGGGCGCCGAGCGGCGGATGCTCGGCGAGCTGGTCGTCGGTGAGGACGAGACGGTCATCACGGACGCCACCGAGCGGGCGCTAAACGCGTGGTGGGACTTCCTGACAGCCGTCGACCAGCCGCTTTCGGTGCCCGCCGCCGCCTGAGGCAGACCGGCGCTACGCAGCGCCACACTGCCACAGCACCCACGAATCGGGAGAGGACCGGATCGCTCCGGCCCTCTCGTCATGTGCGGCGCTGAAAGGTCACGCGCGCTTAGGGCGTCACGACCGTCGGGATCTCGATGAGCCCGCTGATGACCTGGTCCAGCCGTTTCTTGCCTAGCATGGTCTCCTGGACGCCCGTCGGTCCGAACGTCTGGAGGCGGGCGCTCAGGTCGTCATTGCGCGCCTGGCCATCGAGTGCGGCCAGCATCCCATCGAAGTCATCCCCGGGCGTTGGGTCGGAGCCCGGCCAAGGGAAATCGAACTCGTTCCGCCCGATGATGAGGGAGCCATCGCCGATCGCGTCGGGCCGGACGGTGAAGGCCAGATCGACCTTCCTCGTCTCGCCGCGGAACTGTCGGAGCGAGGCGCGGATGACCACCTGGTCGTTGACCCGCAACCGCAGGGTCGTGCGCTCCGTGAACGGACCGCCGTTCTTGGAGATCTTGACGGTCTCCAGGACATAGACCCGGTACGCGTCAGTGACGTCGGCGTCGATCTCCACACCGTCGAACTTCACGTTCTCGAACGGGTTGTCGAGGATCGTGGCCAGGTCGTTCGAGAGGTCCTGGACCGAGAAGAAGGCGATGTCCTCACGCGACGCGTAGCGATTGCCGCGGGTCAGCTCGAACGGATCGCCGTTCCCGCGCCTGCCCTTGATCGTCCAGCGAAGTTTCGAACCGCCGGGTCCGATCGCATCGACGACGCTGTCGAAGTTCGCGTAGAGGTGGAACCGTGAGAGGACCGGCAGGAAGGATGGCGCCGTGACGTCGGTCCGGCCTTCCCGCGTGATGCCGAGGTCGAGCGCCGTCATGGACGACGTGATCGGGATCAGCCGGGGGGCCACGCCGAGCTTCGCGCGGAGGCCCGCCAGGCGGTCCTGGTCGACCCTGCCGAGCGGATCTGTGATGTTCGCAAGCTTGAACGAGCCGATGAGCCCCGGCACGATCGCCAGCGCATCGGCGTCGTTCGCGCCCATCGCTGACCGGCCGGTGAAGAACGCGGGATGCCCAAAGGCCAGTGCACGGCCGTTGCAGACGTAGGTCGTGGTGCCGATCCCGCCCACGGTGACGTCGCCGTAGGAGAGGAGCGCCGCGAAGTTGCCGCCGGGCCGTGCGGGGGCGAAGGTGCCGCCCGTCAGCGGCGCCGACGCCCTCGCGCCGGGAG
>JACDBP010000001.1 GCA_013694835.1 Chloroflexota bacterium | reverse complement strand
CGAACGGGCCTCCGCCTCCGGCACCCAGCCGGCCGGTCACGGCACGCTTCGACACGACCGGCCTGTTCCACGCGCGGAATACGAGGACGTCGGCAGGCCCGGTCCCGCTCCGGGGCCAGGTGCCGCTGAGCAGTCGCCACCGCCGCGGCGGTGGCGATCAGCTGCGTGCCAGCCAGCCGAACGGACCCGTGCGCAGCCGTGCGGGGGAGACACGCGTTCCCCTGCCGACGCTGGAAGATAGCATCGACAGCGAGCTCGAGTTCGGCAAGTTCCGGGGCCACACGCTCGGCGAGGTGGCAGATTTCGAGCCGACCTATATCGACTGGATCGCGAGCACGATCACCCGCGATCGCGACCTGGTGATGCGGGCGCGCGTCGTCCAGGCGGAAATGGACCGCCGCGGCGTCACGCGCCGGCCGCGTGCCACCAGGCCCGGGTTTGCCGATCGCGGCGATGAGGAACGCGCCGCCGGCTGACCGGATCTCGTTTGATCCTCGAGAGACACGGGCCGGCGGCTCAGGTGCGCGGAGCGCGGCACTCCATCGAGGCAGCTCGCGCTGCCGTGTCGAGCCGCGTCCGAGCCGCCTCGATGACGTCCAGCGGTGCGAACGTGTCGGCCAGCCGTGTCCGCAGCTCCCGGTGCACCGTCTCGCGCAGGCGTCGCGCCCAGCGGCGACCGATCCATGCCGCGTGCACCGCGACGACTCGCCCGAGCAGCGTACCCGCCACCACCCCGCCGACGATCAGGAGCACCGGCAGCGGCACGGCGCCGAGCAGCGGCACATCCGCGGTTGACGACGGGCCGGCGCCTAGCCAGATCGCCAGCAGCCAGAGGGCGCCGACCACGATCGCGCCGGTCGCGACGTACTGCAGCAGTCCGACCAGGGGCCACAGACGGCTCGTCGGCGCATCGAAGTCGGCTGCGGGGGAGGTCACGGCACGATCGATGCCGGCGGAGACCCGTGCCTGGACGAGGGCGCCTTCCCCCAGCGCGGCGACAGCCGGTCGCGCCACGGCCGGCACTCGTGGCAGGGTCTCGGCAACCAGCTCGCGCAGCGGCGTCAGTGTCCGCGTGAGGGTGCCGCGCTCCCGCCAGCGTCGCAGGAATCCGGCCGGGTCGGCGACCACCGACGCACGCCCACTCCAGCGGTAGAGTCGCGAGGTCACCTGGCCGATCGGACCGCCACCGCTCGGCCTGGAGGCCTGCCGGGTCGCCGCCACGGCCTGCCGCTCGAGACCGGGCAGATCCAGCAGTGCCACGGCCTCGCCGACGATCGCCTCCAGGGTGCGAGCCCGCCGGGCCACGTCCACGAGCGGTTCGAGCGGTCCCGTCCCGGCTACGCCCGCCCGGACCGCGAGGGTCGCCAGTGCCACGCCGGCATCGACAGCGAGACGCCGGGCGACGATCTCCTTGGCCTGCGCGCCGCCCGCCAGCCATCCGCGCAGCTCCGCTGTGCCACCACTGGCATCCACGGTGCCGCTGCCCTCGGCGATCGGGGCCGTCGTGTCCTCCAGCGCCGCCGCGCTGCGCAGCACGCCGCCACGCCGAGGTCCCGCTGACGTCAGCAACACGTCCAGATCACCCACGCCGTCGTCGCGCAACCGCCGCCGCAGGTCGGCGCGGAGCCGCTCCCGCTCGCCGGGGGCGACCCGGTCGGCCTTGTTGAGGACCACGACCTGCCGCGCCAGGCGCGGCGCCCACGCCCGGAGGTAATCGGTGTGCAGCAGCAGGTCGGCGTACTTCTCGGGATCCACGACCCACGCGACCGCGTCGACCCGCGGCAGCAGGGCATCGACCTGGGCACGGTGCTCGGGCGCGATGGAGTCGAGGTCGGGCAGGTCCAGGATGGCCACCGGTGCTCCTGTCGCGCCAACGTGCTCTTGAACCTTGGAGACGCCGAGCCACTCCAGCAACGGCCCAAGCTCCGACCGGGTGGCACGCGGCACCCAGGCCACTGGCGTGCCGGTCGTCGGTCGTCGAGCACCTGCCTCGCTGACCAACGACCCGGCGAGCGCGTTCAGCAGGCTCGACTTGCCGACGCCCGTGCCGCCCGCCATCGCCAGGACATAGGTCTCGCCGGGGAACCGGAGCCGTTCCCGGCCGGTGTCGCGCACGGTGCTCGCATCGGCGACGTCCAGTCCCAGGGCCTCGGCCGCGTCGATCGCCTCCTCCAGCCGTGCCAGGCAGGCGGCGATCGCGGACGGCACGACCGGACCTGCGGCGGCGGGACTCCGGCCCCGCGTGACGTCGGTCACCCCGGGCG
>JACDBP010000393.1 GCA_013694835.1 Chloroflexota bacterium | reverse complement strand
ATCCGGCGGGCCTCTCGATGTCGTTGGATGTGTGGCCTCAGGCGGCGTTCGCGATCTCGTCGGCCAGGCGGTCGTAGGTCTCGAGCGCGCCGCCGACCATGCCGCTCGAAAGGGCGCCTTCGAGGTCCTCGACCGATGGGAACCGGCTGCGGGCGACAAGCTTCGTCCGGTCGCCCAGGGCCTCGAGGGTCAGCGTGTTGATGGCCGCCTTGTCGTCGAAGCCCGGCACGTCGAAGATCTCCGTCTGGACGAGCCGCTCGGGCGGCACGACCTCGAGATACTCGCCCTTGAAGGGCGCATCCTGGCCGTCCGGTGCATGGCTGATCCAACGCCACGTGCCGCCGACCCTGACGTCCATCTCGACGACCGTCGCCGTGTGACCGTGGGGTCCCCACCAGCGCGTGACGCGCTCCGGATCGGTCATGACCTTCCAGACGAGGTCACGCGGGGCGTCAAAGGTGCGCTCGAAGACGAGATCCGGGCCGTCCGTGTGGGCCGTCGTTCGGTCGTTGCCGAGCTGTTGCACTGCCATCACTCCTTCTCGTTCGTATCCCGCCGTGTCAACCAGTCCCAGCGTCATCGCTCGGCTCCGTCAGCCGAAGTTCGCGAAGGTAGGCGTCGAGGCGCTCGAAGCTCTCCTCCCAGTGCCGTCGGTACTGGCCGAGCCAGTCGGCGACGTCGCGGAGCGGTTCCGGCTTCAGGCGACAGGGTCTCCACTGAGCCTGCCGCCCCTGCTCGATGAGTCCGGCGCGCTGGAGCACCTTCACTTCCTGCTGCAGCACGTCGACCTCAACCACCAGGGCCGGCGGTCGAAGGGGATCGAGGTCATCGGCCACGAGCGGCAGTTCGGCGGTGAGCCGAGCGAGGACATCAAGTCCCGCTACTACGGCGGCGAGGGCGACACCCTCGACTACGTGTACGAGCTCGTCGACGACACGCTCACGATCTGGGGCGGGGAGCGCGGCTCGCCGGCCTACTTCCGGGGCACCTTTGATGACCCGGACTCGCTCACCGGCGCCTGGGTCTGGCCGGGTGGCGGGTACAAGTCACGGATGACCCGCATCAAGGACGCCTGACCCGATCCAGGGCGGCTCGCCGGGCACTCACGCGGCGGGCCGCCACCGACTCCCCTACTCCAGGAAGTCTCTGGCTTCCACTGATAGTCACCGCGACAACAGGCCATAGGATGGTGCCCATCTTGCCGACGATGTACGGGGTGACCAAGACGTGCGGTGAGCCGCTGGGGGAATACTTCACGCATCGGTTCGACGTGGACTTCCGAGCGATCCGACTACCGTCGGTGATCGGCGCGGGGCGCGGTCCCGGAGGGGCGTCGGCATATTCGAGCCTCATCGTGTCCGAGCCCGCGCGCGGCCGGCCCTATCCGATCCCGTCCATGAGTCGACCGTCACGCCGCTTGCCCATGTCAAGGACGCCGTCAGCGCGCTCATCGGGCTGGCCGAGGCGGACGGCCAGCGACTCCGACGCCGGACGTACTGGGCCTTGAAGTCACGACCCGGAGCCACTCGATGACCACCGCGCCAGCAGCGGCTGGCGAGGTCCTCTGGACACCGCCGCGGGACGTTCGTGAGCGCAGCCGGATGGGCCACTGGCTCGACTGGCTGGAACGGGAGCGGGGGCTGGCCTTCGCCACCTACGAGGAGGCCTGGCGCTGGTCGGTCACGGATCTGGAGGCCTTCTGGTCCTCGATCTGGGACTTCTTCGACGTCAGGTCCGAGACGCCATATGAGCGGCCGCTGAACGATCGCCGGATGCCGGGGGCACGTTGGTTCCCCGGGGCGCGCATCAACTACGCCGAGCACGCGCTCCGGCTCGACGGCCGGTCCGGCACGGATGTCGTGCTCGTCGCCCACTCGCAGACGCGCGACCCGGTCTCCCTCACCGCGGACGAGCTGCGCGACCAGGTGGCCCGCGCCCAGACCGGCCTGGCGCGGCTGGGCGTCGGACCGGGAGACCGGGTCGTGGGCTACCTGCCGAACATCCCCGAGGCGCACGTGGCGTTCCTCGCGACGGCCCGGATGGGCGCCATCTGGTCGTCGTGCGCTCCGGAGCTCGGCGTGCAGGGCGTGGTCGACCGCTTCGCCCAAGTCGAGCCGATGGTGCTGCTGACCGTCGATGGCTATCGCTACGGCGCGAAGTCGATCGAGCGGACGGCGGAGGTGGCAGCGATCCGACAGGGCCTGCCGAGCCTGCGCGCGACGGTGGCGGTCCCCTACCTCGAGGAAGCGGACCCGGGTCGCATCCCCGGCGCCATCGCCTGGCAGGCCCTGCTGGCCGAGACCCCGGCCACCGGTTTCGAACCGGTCGCCTTCGACCACCCGCTGTACATCCTCTTCTCATCAGGGACGACGGGCCTCCCGAAGCCGATCATCCACGGGCACGGCGGGATCCTGCTGGAGCACCTCAAGGCGCTCGGCCTGCACACCGATCTGGGCCCGCAGGACCGGTTCTTCTGGTTCACGACCACCAGCTGGATGATGTGGAACTACCTCGTCTCAGGACTGCTCGTAGGCGCCACCGTGGTCCTTTTCGACGGCGATCCAGCCAGCCCCGATCTGGACGCGCTGTGGCGCCTGGCAGCTGACGTGGAGGTGAGCTACTTCGGCACCAGCGCGCCGTTCCTGATGGCCTGCCGGAAGGCCGGCCTGGCGCCGGGGCGCGATGTCGACCTGTCACGGCTGAGGGGCGTGGGCTCGACCGGCGCACCCCTGCCGGCAGATGGCTACCGCTGGGTGTACGCCTCGGTCCGGGATGACGTCCACCTCGGCTCACTGTCAGGCGGTACGGACCTGTGCACCGGGTTCGTCGGCCAGAGCCCGCTGGTGCCGGTCTGGGCCGGGGAGATCAGCTGCCGGATGCTCGGCGCCAAGGTCGAGGCATTCGACGAGCACGGCGGCACGGTCATCGGGACGCCGGGGGAGCTGGTCCTGAGCGAGCCGATGCCTTCGATGCCGGTGGGCTTCTGGAACGACCCCGACGCGTCGCGCTATCGAGCCGCCTACTTTGCCGACTACCCCGGCATCTGGCGGCACGGCGACTGGATCACCATCACCGAGCGGGGCTCGTGCGTCATCACCGGCCGCAGCGACGCGACGCTGAAGCGGGGCGGCGTTCGCCTGGGGACGGCCGAGTTCTACGCCGTGGTGGAGGCGCTGCCGGAGGTCGCCGACTCGCTGGTGGTCCACCTGGAGGACAAGGCGGGCCACGGCCCGGGCGAGCTCCTCCTGTTCGTGGTCGCGGCAGAGGGCCATGAGCTGGACGATGCGCTGCGACGCCACATCTCGGCGGTGCTGCGAACCAGCCTGTCGCCGCGCCACGTGCCCGATTCGATCGTCGCCGTGGCGGCCATCCCCCGCACCCGATCGGGCAAGAAGCTGGAGGTGCCGGTCAAGCGGATCCTGGGCGGGCAGGCGGCGGAGAGCGCAGCCTCCCGTGAGGCGGTGGCGGACCCGCGATCGCTCGACGCCTTCGTCGCCCTGGCGGCCCAGCGGGCCGAGCGCGCCGGTGGCAGCGCCACGGGCGCCTGATCCAGTCAGTCCTTGGCGACGATCGGCAGCGCCCGCGGGATGAGCTCGGGGATCTTGTCGAGGAGACTCCACAGCGTCATCGAGAAGGGCGACGTGGGTCGCGCCCCGAGCCGCTCGACCGCCACGATGCGCCGCCGGCTCCTGGCCGCGCCGACAAGCCCGATCTCGCGGAGCGACCCGGCGCTGAGC
>JACDBP010000091.1 GCA_013694835.1 Chloroflexota bacterium | reverse complement strand
GCACCTTCGTCGGCCGCGCCGTCGTCGGCCGCACCGTCGTCCGCGGCACCCTCGTCGGCCGCACCTTCGTCGGCCGCACCTTCGTCCGCGGCACCCTCGGGTAGCGCGGGGACCGGCGGGAGCACCTTGCCGCTGCCCGCGTCTGCGCAGACCCTGACCCTCTGGAACCCGTTCACGGGTCCCGACGGCGGCTTCTTCAAGCAGATCGTCGACGACTACAACGCAGCAACACCTGAATGCCAGATCACCGTCCAGACCCAGCCCGGCGGCGAGTACGTCGCGAAGCTGGAGGCCGCGCGTGACGGTAATGCGTTGCCGCAGATCATCGCGGCCGGCTACGACGGCCTTCCCGGCCTCAGCGAGAGCAAGATCGTCACCCCCATCGACGACCTCGCGTCGGCGGCCGGCATGAGCGAGTCGACCTTCCCCGCGGCGATCTGGAACGCGGGCATCTGGAAGGGCCAGCGGCTGGGCATCCCGATCGACACCCACCCGATGACGTTCTACTACAACAAGAAGCTCTTCCGTGATGCCGGACTCGATCCGGAGACGCCACCCACCGACATGGCGAGCTTCGAGGCGGTCATCAAGGCCGTCAAGGAGAAGACCGGCAAGGACGGCTACCAGATGGTCTCCAGCGGGCCGGGCGCCAGCTTCCTGGTCGGCATCCAGTTCGCGTCGCTCTTCTACCAGGCGGGCGGCAAGTGGACCAGCGACGACTACAGCGAGGCCACCTTCAACAGCGAAGCCGGCATCAAGGCGGCCGAGTATCTGGCCAAGCTCGTGAACGAGCTCGGCGTGCCCAAGGTCGAGAGCGACGCGGAGATCGCGGCGTTCAAGCAGGGCAAGAACGCGATGGTCTTCTCGGGCATCTGGGAGAGCAGCGGCTACAACGACGCCCTCGGCGCCGACCTCGGCGTCGGACCCATCCCCTCGATCCTTGGCGACGGCGCCTGGGGTGGCTCGCACAACCTGGCGGTCACCGCGGGGGCTACCCCCGACCAGCGCATGTGCGCCTACAACTTCATCGACACGTTCTCACGGAACTCCATCAAGTGGGCGGCAGCGGGTCAAGTCCCGGCGCGCAACGAAGTCCGTGAATCTGCGGACCTCACCGGCGCGACCGAGGGCCTGCTACCGATCATCGCCAAGGTGGCGCCGATCGCCGAGACCGTCCAGTTCCTGCCGAGCATCCCGGGTGGCGGTGACATCCTGTTCGCCGCGAACGGTGCCGGCGAGGCCGCGGTGTTCGTGATCGGAGGCAAGGGCGCGAAGGAGGCGCTCGATGCGGCTGCCCTGTTCAACACGGACATCCTGAAGACCAACAAGGAACGCTACGGCTACTGATCCGTAACGCCAGGACGGCGGGTGCCTTCGGGTACCCGCCGTTCGCTTTTTGGCCCCCGATCGGGGAGGCAGGGAGGGCGCGCATGACGACGGCCACGGCCACCAGACGTGCTGGGCGGCTCCAGAACCGTGGAAGGCCCAGGAAACCCAAGGCCGAAGTACGACGGCGGATCGGTGAGCGCCGGATCACACCGTACCTGTTCATCGCCCCGCACTTCCTGGTCTTCCTGCTGTTCATCGGCTATCCGTTCTTCCTGGGCATCTGGCTGAGCCTGCACAACAGTTCGGGGACCTTCGACGGTCCGTTCGTCGGCGCGCGCTGGTATCAGCAGCTGTTCGACCCGAAGAGTGTGCAGTTCGACCGCTTCTGGACGACGGTCTGGAACACCATCCTTTTCGTGATCATGAGCACGCCGCTGCTTGTGGCGGCCGGCCTCTTCCTGGCGAATCTGCTGAATTCCAAGATCCGAGGCCGGAACCTGTTCCGGGGGCTGTACTTCGCTCCGTGGACGCTCTCGGTGGCCGTGGTAGGACTCACCTGGTGGTGGATGTTCAACGGCAACGCGGGTGTCGTCACCCTGTTCTCCCGCGACGTCCTGGGCGGCAGCCCCGCCTGGTTGTCATCGAACCCGTACGCGTGGATCACCATCCTGGTCGCAACACTCTGGTGGACCATCGGCTTCAACACGATCATCCTGCTGGCGGGGATGCAGGCCATCCCGCTGGACCTGTATGAGGCGGCCGCGATCGACGGCGCCAACCGGTGGCAGCAGTTCCGCCACATCACGCTGCCGAGCCTGCGCCCCGTGCTGCTCCTGGTGGTGACGCTCCAGATCCTGGCCTCATTCCAGCTGGTCGGCCAACCGCAGCTCATGACGGGCGGCGGCCCGTTACTTGAAACGACGCCCGCTCTGCTGCACGTCTTCAACACCGCGTTCTCCGGCAGGCGCGAGATCAGCCTTGCCGCCGCGATGGCGCTCGTCATCGCCGCGATGATGCTCATCGTCAGCATCATCAACTTCAGATTCTTCAGCTCAGAACGGTCATAGGGAGGCGATCGAGATGGCGACCCTCCTCGAACAGGGCCTGAAGCGCGACGAACCGACCGAGCTGGTGGTCGTCGGCCGACGGCGTGGCCCAGGCATCGAACGCGTGCTGATGTATCTGCTGCTGATCATCATCGCGATCTTCTTCATCGCGCCGTTGATCGTCCTCATCTCCACGTCGCTGAAGTACAAGGCGGAGATCGTCCAGGACACCGGGATCATCCCCTTGGATCCGGGACTGGAGAACTATCAGCAGCTGTTCAGTGGCGGCATCAACTTCCTCAAGTCGTTCACGAACAGCGCCATCGTCGCCACCGTGGGAACGGTCCTGACCGTCGCCCTGACCTCGCTATCGGCGTACGCGTTCGCACGCATCGACTTCCCGCTCAAGAACGCGCTGTTCAGCCTGCTGATCACGACGCTGCTCCTGCCAGGCGTCATGTTCCTCGTCCCGCAGGCCAAGCTGATCGGCCAGACCGGCCTCTATGACACGCTACCGGCGTTCATCCTGCCCGGCCTGGCCGGGGTCTTCGGCGTCTTCTTCATGCGCCAGTTCTTCCTCGGTATCCCGGTGGAGCTGGAGGAGGCCGCTTACGTTGACGGTGCGGATCGCTTCACGACGTTCCGGAGGATCATCCTGCCGCTGACCGGCCCGGCGATGGCGACGCTCAGCGTCATCACCTTCCTCGCGTACTGGAACGATTACCTGTGGCCCGCAGTCGTCTGCAACCAGAATTGCACCCTGCCCCCGGCACTCCGTCAGCTGCAGGGCCAGTTCAAGTCCACCGACGACTACGGCCTGGTCCTTGCGGGAGCCGTCGTCGCGGCGATCCCGGTGCTGATCTTCTACATGCTCGCCCAGCGGCACATCGTCCAGAGCGTGACGTCGTCCGGGGTCAAGGGTTGAGGCGGATCGGGCGTCGCACCGGCGTCCTGATCGCGGTCCTGATCGTCTCGGCTGGGTGCGGCAGCGGCAGCAGCAGTTCTTCAGGTGCCAGCGGCTCCGTGCCGGTGGCGACCTCCACGGTGCCCTCGACGCCGCTACCGTCCTCTCCAGCTGCCCTGCCGCCGATCTCGCCGTCCGCCACTGGGTCGCCGGCACCATCGCTGACAACCTCAGCGGCCACCGTGCCCTCTGCTGGCGCGGGCGAGTTCGTCAACCCTGTGCTCAGAGGGAATTTCGCGGATCCTCACGTGATCGCAGTCGACGGCAAGTATTTCGCCTACGCCACTGGCAACCTGACGTATGACATCCAGTTCTCGACCTCGTCCGATCTCGTGACCTGGGCACCAACCGACGAAGCCCTCACGAAACGGCCCTTCTGGCAGCCGAGCTCGTCCGGGCTCACCTGGGCCCCCGAGGTCGCCCAGACCTCAGCCGGCTTCGTCATGTATTACACGGCGCGCGACGTCCAGGCCGGAAAGCAGTGCCTTGCCATTGCGGTCTCCGCCAAGCCAGAAGGGCCGTTCGCGGACTCGAGCGAAAAGCCATTCCTGTGCCAGTACGACCTCGGCGGGTCGATCGACCCGTCGCCGTTCGTCGACACCGATGGCAAGCGGTACCTGCTCTGGAAGAACGACGGCAACTGCTGCGGCATGCGGACGCGGCTCTTCATGCAGGGCCTTAGCGACGACGGCCTGCAGCTCGTGGGTGATGTGAAGGACCTCGGCGTCGAGAACGACCGCCCATGGGAGCGCAACCTCATCGAGGGCCCGAACCTCATCCTCCAGGACGACGTGTACTACCTCTTCTTCTCCGCGAACGACTACAACTCACGGAACTACGCGGCCGGCTACGCCACGTCAGACACGCTCTTCGGGCCCTACAAGGACGCGGCGGAGAACCCGATCCTCGCCAGTGACGAAACGGCCGCCGGCCCTGGTGGCCAGACCATGGTCGAGGTCCGTGACGGGGAGTGGTGGATCCTGTACCACGCTTGGGACACCAAACGGATCGGCGACTCCATCGGCGGCGAACGATCGATGTGGCTCGACGAGCTTGTCTTCGAAGGTGGCAGGGTCCGTGTCGAAGGGCCGGACGTCGGGCCACAACAGGCGCCAAGAGCGTGACGTCCTCGGGCGTCAAGGGCTAGATCGGGACGCCGGCCCGCTCGGGTCGTTGCATGGGGGAACTCTTGATCCGTCGATCCATCGCCATCGCCGTCGTTGCCGTCCTGGCCAGTGCGTGCGGCGGTTCGGGCCAGTCGTCGCCGCCCGCGCCCTCTGGCGCGCCGGTCGCGACGAGCCCAAGCTCCGCAGCCTCGACCGGTTCGGCGGCGAGCGGGAGTGCTACGACTCCCGTGTCCCCGACCGCCTCGGTCGGGGCCTCCCCGAGCGTTGCCGCGTCGCCCACTGCCAGCCCCTCGGAGCAGCCCAGCGTGGCACCGGCCACGACGTCGCCAGCCCCCAGCCCTACCCCATCCGCGACGCCGTCGGCGGCGCCGAGTGCAGGCGAAGGCGAGTTCCTGAACCCGGTCATCAACCGCGACTTCCCGGATCCCCACGTCATCCGCGAGGGTGATACCTACTACGCCTACGCGACGACCGGAAGCGGCAAGAACCTCCAGTCGGCGACGTCGAAGGACCTCGTCTCCTGGACACTACTCGACGACCCGTTGCCTAAACTCGCTTCCTGGAGCGGTCTCACGCCGCTCTTCTCGGAGACGCCGCACATGGCCACCTGGGCACCGGCCGCGGCCAAGATCGATGGCAAGTTCGTGCTCTACTACACCACCCCGGCGCTCGACACCCCCCGGCCCGATGGGGTGCCGAGCCAGTGCATCGGCGTCGCCGTGTCGGATTCGCCGGACGGCCCCTTCGTCGACAGCAGCAAGGCGCCCATCGTCTGCCAGGCCGATCTGGGGGGCTCCATCGACTCGACCTACTTCCTCGACGAGAACGGCAAGCAGTACCTCATCTGGAAGAACGACGGCAACTGCTGCGGCACCGACACCCGCTTCTTCATCCAGGAGCTGACCCCGAACGGACTGGCCCTGCGCGGCGAGCCGACGGACATGGGTGTCGACAACGACACCACGTGGGAGCGCTTCGTCATCGAGGCGCCGACGCTGATACGCCACGAAGGCACCTACTACCTGTTCTTCTCGGGTAATGACTTCGCGAGCGCCGCGTATGCGGTCGGGTACGCCACGTCGGACAAGGTCACTGGGCCCTACACCGACGCCGAGGAGAACCCGATCCTCAAGACGGTCCGGAACGTCGTGGCGGGTCCCGGCCATCAATCGATCGTGACGGACCGCGATGGGGACCTCTGGATGACCTACCACGCCTGGGACGTCAAGCACATCGGCTACCAGAACGGCGGCCGGCGGGCGATGTGGATCGACGAACTTGTCTTCGAGGGCGACCGAGCGGTCGTACGTGGGCCCGACGTCGGGCCGCAACCCATCCCCTGAGCCGGTCGGCACGCCCCGTCAAGTCGGTGGCGGCCCCGTTCCGCCGGTGCGCCGGGCACGCCGTCAGCAGCCAGTGATCGCCCAGGAACTGACGAACCGCACTTGCGCGTCGTTCTCGATGGTCCGGCGTCGGGTCGCCCTCGTGACTGACATGGCGTCCTCCGCTGGCAGCCCCGCGTCGACCAGCAGGCACGCGACCGCCGTGCCGGTCCGGCCGAGCCCGCCCATGCACGCGACCCCTACGTCTCGCCCGGCACGAAGCTCGTCACTTGCCTGCATCAGCATCGCCCGAAAGGCGAGGTGGTCATCCGGCACGCCAAGGTCCGGGATGGGGTGCCGCAGCAACCGAATCTGGTGCTCTGCCAGGACGGCCGGCAGCCGACCGGCGCGGCCCGCCTCCAGCTCTGCGTCGGGCAGGAGCAGCAGCAGGGTCTGGACGCCGGCCGCCGCCAGGGCCGCGACGTCCGCATCCAGATCTCGCCAGTGGTCGCCCGCTTTCCCCCGGATCCCATGCTTTCCCGGTAACGGGAGCATCCCCAGTCGTCCCCTCCAGGCGGCCTGGGACGGAACACGATCCCCGTCGACCCAGTCGACGCGCAGTGGCGAGGCCGTGGAGGTGCGGTAGCCGGCGTCCGAGAGCAGCCGATCGACGAGCCTGCTGACCTGCGGCCGGTCGCGCATGCCGCGCAGCCACGCCGGCGGGATGCCATCGATCCCCCAGTAGATACCGGCCATGCCGCCCCCGATGCAGGCCGTCGTGTCGGTGTCGTTGCCGTAACGGATCGCCTTCTCGACCGTCTCAGCATACGAGCCGGCACTGGTGAAGGCGTCCCAGGCTGACCAGAACGAATCGACCACCCAGCCCGTGCCGTGATGCGGCTCGTGCTCGTGGGACTCGATGGCGTCGAGAGCGACGAGGTGGGCGGGGGCGTTTCGGGCATACCAGCCGCGAAGCTTGGCGCGAGCCTCGGCCAGGGCGAAGCCGCGATCGGTCTCACCACGGAGCAACCCGCGGCAGAGCAGCACGTACAAAGCACAGGCCGCCTGCGCTACCGGGTGGCCGTGGGTCACCCTGGAGGCGCGGTGGGCCTGGTCGATCAGCTCCGGCAGCTTCACGGGATCGCGAACGGTGAGGGCGACGGGCAGGATCCGCATCAGCGAGCCGTTGCCCTGCGATCGCTCATCGGTCGGCCCGGCGTCCTCGGCGGCGACGCCGTCACGGATCCGCCGGAGGGCGTCGGACGTGGTGCCGCCGATATCGAACCGCCCCTCCCCCGACGGGGTGTAGGCCTGCTCCCAGGCCCAGCGCACGAAGCGCTCAGCCTGGTCGCTCGTGTCGAAGCCGCCGGTCCGCGGCGGGTCGACCCACGGATCCGGCAGCAGCGAGTCAAGGAGCGCCAGCATCAGCGCACCGTCGTCGCTCCAGGTCCCCGGCGGCTTGGCGTACGTGCCGCTTTCGCCCCAGCGGACCTCGCCGATCCGATCCACCGGCCGGAACTCGTAGGGCACGCCCATCGCGTCGCCGACGAGATGGCCCCACACGGCACCCGCGAGTCTGAGCGCTGGCTTCACCCGAGCAGGATGGCACGGCGTCGGCAGGACCGACGAGCCGCGGTGAAGCGGTGTCCGCTAGGCTCGCGTTGATGGCCCTGACCGCTTCCCGAACGGCCGCTGCACTGCTCGCCGGACTGGATCCCGCGCAGCTCGAGGCGGTCGAGGTGACGCGCGGCCCGCTTTGCATCCTGGCCGGAGCGGGCAGCGGCAAGACACGCGTCATCTCACGTCGGGTCGCCTACGCGATCGCCACGGACACGATCCAGCCGCGCCAAGCGCTGGTCGTGACGTTCACCGACAAGGCCGCGACCGAGATGCGCGAGCGGATCGCCGGTCTCGGACAGCCAGAGGTCGCCAGCGGCACGTTCCACGCGACGGCGTTCAAGCAGCTGCGGTTCTTCTGGCCGTTGCTGTCCGATCTGCCGCTGCCGCAGGTGGCCGCATCCAAGCTGCCGCTCATCGCGCCGCTGCAGCAACGGCTGCCGGGTGGCTACCGGTTCTTCCCGGCGCGTGATCTGGCCCAGGAGGTGGAGTGGGCGAAGGCACGCCGGCTGACGCCGCGCACCTACACCGCAGGGGCCGCAGCCGCCGGGCACGAGGGCCCGCTGCCGCCCGAGCTGATGGCGGACCTGTTTCGGCGATACGAGGAGGCCAAGTCGCGGGCCGGCCAGATCGATTTCGAGGACATGCTGGCGATGACCGTCGAGCTGCTGGAGGGGCACCCCGACGCTCTCGCGCAGGTCCGCTCGCGACATCGCTGGCTGTCGGTCGACGAGTACCAGGACACCACTGCACTCCAGGAGTCGCTTCTGCGGCTGTGGCTCGGCGATCGCGACGACCTGGCCGTGGTCGGGGATGTCGACCAGACGATCTACTCCTTCACGGGGGCGTCGAGCGAGTTCCTGACGGGCTTCGGCATGCGGTTCCCCGGGTCCCGGGTCGTCTACCTGGAGCGCAACTACCGCTCCACGCCTCAGGTCCTCGCCGTCGCGAACCGGCTGCTGGCCGGCGCGCCGGCACTCCATGGGCGCGCGAAGCAGCTGATCCCCACGCTTCCCGGTGGCCCGCTTCCCTCCATCCGGTCGTTCCCGGATGCCGGATCGGAGGCGGCAGCCGTCATCGGCGAGGCGAGACGGCTCCGCGAAGAAGGCGTGGCGCCGGCCGAGATGGCTATCCTCGTCCGCACGAACGCGCAGCTCCCCGAATACGAAGACGGGATGCGCGCGGCCGGACTGGCGTTCCAGGTCGGGGGGGAGCGGTTCTTCGAGCGACCAGAGGTACGGAGCGCGATGCGCGCCGTGCAGGCTGCCGCCAGGCGATCGGCTCGAACCCAGACCCGGGAGGACGAGGGCAGCCTTTCGGCCAGCCTGCTGCGGATCTGGGAAGAGGAGCTCGGCTTCGAACCGGATGACGAGCCGGAGGCCGAGGGGCTCCGCCAGCGACACGCCTCGCTCGTCGCGCTCCTCGGTCTTGCGGGCCAGTTGGAGACGGCCGCGCCCGACGCCGATCTGACCCGGTTCGTCGCGGACATCGAGGCACGCAGCGCGGCCGAATCGGAC
>JACDBP010000351.1 GCA_013694835.1 Chloroflexota bacterium | reverse complement strand
CCCGCGGTCATCGGGATGGCCGCGGCGACCGCCGGCTGGGCGGTGCTCGGCAGCATCATCGCGATCGCGCGCCTGGCGGCATCGCTGCCATTGGCCAGTCTCGAGGTCGGGACGCCATGGAACCTCGGCGGGGCTGTCCTTGCCGCCATCGGGCTCGCGCTGTGCGGGACGTCGCGCGGCCGCGCCATGATCCGAAAGGCTCGGTCACGACCCCGCGGTCAGCCCCTCCGACATCGCCGGGGGCCGGCCGCCCTGCTCGACCGAAGGTCGGCGGCGATCGCATCGACGACGGCAGGTGCTCGCTCGGACTCGCGCATGCTGGTCGCCGCGGTCGCCGCGGGGACGGCGCTGCTGACCCTCGTCGTCCTGGTCGCCGCCTCACGGCCCGACGGACGCCTCCGGATCACGGTCCTGGATGTCGGCCAGGGCGATGCGCTGCTGCTCGAGGGGCCTCGCGGCGGGCGGCTGCTGATCGACGCTGGCCCTGATCCGGACCAGCTTCTGCCCGCGCTCGACGCGCGCCTTCCGCCGTGGGACCGGCGTCTCGATCTGGTCGTCCTGACCCACCCGCACGAGGATCACGTGGCTGGTCTGGCGTTGTTGCTCGAGCGGTATGCCGTCACCGCTGTCGCGGAGAACGGGATGCACGGCAACGGTCCCGGCGATGCCGCGTATCGCCGTGAGCTGCAGCGTCGCGGGCACCACACGGCAGTCCTCGCGCAGGGCGACGAGATCGGGCTTGACGGCGCCGCCATCCATGTCCTCTGGCCACCGGCACGGTCGCTGCCGGAGCGCGCGCCGAGCAGTGGACGCGCCATCAACGATTCCTCGCTCGTCCTCGATCTGCGGTTCGGGGAGCGCCGCTTCCTGCTCACGGGTGACGTCGAGGATGACATCGATCCGAGGCTGCTCGGAGCCGGCATCGCGGAGGGCGGCACGCGCCTCGACTTCCTGAAGGTTGCCCACCACGGCAGCGGCACGGCGACGACCCAGGGCTTCGTGGACGCCCTGCGACCACGTGTCGCGGCTGTCAGCGTCGGCAGCGACAACGACTACGGTCATCCCAGTGAGCGGACCATCGAGCGCCTCGAGGCATCTGGTGCCGAAGTCTTCCGGACCGATCTGGATGGCACGATGAGCGTCAGCTCGGACGGCCATGACCTGCAGGTCGACGCTCGCACCGCGCGGCTGGCGTTCGTGGCGCCGCGCATGGCGGCGAAGCCTGCGGCCATGCCTAGAATCGGGGGATGGCCATCCCCAGCCGTGCCGAAAGCATCGACGTGCTGTGTGCCTTCCAGCCGCCGCGCTGGTTCCTTCGCCACAGCATCGCGGTCGCCGAGGTGGCTGCCTTCATCGCCGACCGGCTGGCCAGCCAGGGCGTCCCTGTCGACCGCCACTTGGTCGAGGCGGCCGCACTCCTGCACGACATCGACAAGCTCTTCGACCCGGACGATCCCCTGCGGTCCCTTGGCCATGGGGACGCCGGCGCGCGTTGGCTCGACCAGCACGGCTACGGTGAGCTGGCTGGGCCGGTCGCCGCCCATCCCGTCAGCAGGCTCGGCGATCCGGAGCGGTATCGCCGCTGGGCCGCGTTCTCGAACCGTGAGAGCCGCATCGTGGCGTATGCCGACAAGCGCGCCGGCCAGCGCGTCGGGTCGCTCACCGCCAGGCTCCACGAGATGGAGCGGCGGCATCCCGAGCACCTCACCTCCCTACGCGCCGCTCTGCCCCGTGCGCTGCGGCTCGAACGCGAGGTGTGCGCTGCCGCCGGCATCGGTCCCGCCGAGGTGAGGCGGTCAAGATGGGTCGCGGCGGCGGCCCGCGAACGGGCGTTGCGGCCCCCACCGTCGACCCCACGCCGATGAGCCTCCGGATCGGCTGGCACCGACCACGAAATAAGACCGAGGACCCCGTGACCCGGGCCGATCCCCGCTCGGCGCTGCCCTGATGAACGGCGCCGCCCCGGTCGCCTACTGGTGGGGCGAGGACGCCTTCGCGATGGATCAGGCCACTCACCGCATGGCACAGGACCTCGGTGGTGGCTCCGGCCCGCTGGAGATCTGGCGCGTCGCCGCGGACGACGAGTCCGCTGTCGTGGAGGGCACGGCGGCGACCGCTGCCGGATCTACCCCACCGCTGGCAGCGGGTCGGCGTACGGCCCGGTTGCTCGACCAGATCGAGCAGCACGTGTACGCCGCTCCGCTCTTCGGCGGGGGAACGCTGGCCGTGGTACGGCAGCCCGTCAGCCTGTTTCGTGAGACCGCGGCTCGCGACCGGCTGCTCTCGATCATCGGCTCCGTGCCCCCCGGCAACGGCCTGGCGTTGCTGGATCTGTCAGCGGGCGGTGCCAGGCGCACGAAGTCGGGTGAGCAGCTTGCCGAGGCCGTCGCCGCAGCCGGCGGCAGGGTCGTGGAGTTCCCCGCCCTCACGCGAGACCGCATGGAGCGATGGATCGCGGCACGGGCCGGAGAGTTGGGCGTCGGGCTCGAACCGGGAGCGGTCCAGCTGCTCGCCGAGCGCGTCGGGGCTTACGTGCGTGAAGGCGATGTCGATCGGCGGCGGCAGACGGAGCTTGCGAACGGTGAGCTGGAGAAGCTCGCGCTCTACCGTCCGGGCGGGACGATATCCCGGGCGGATGTCGGGGAGCTTGTCAGCGAGGCCGTGCCGGGCTCGATGTGGGCCTTCCTCGACGCCGTCGGCAGCCGCCGCGTTCGGCAGGCCGTGGAGCTCGCTGGGCGGCTGGAGGCCCAGGGCTCACCGCTGCCGGTCATCGTGTCACAGCTGCATCGGCGCCTCAGAGACCTGCTGATCATCCGCGAGGCTCTCGCCGGGGGAACGCGTGCCAGTGAGCTGCCGCGCCTCCTGAAGCTGCAACCGTTTCGTGCCCAGAAGCTCTCGGAGCAGGCGGTGACCTGGTCGCTTCCCGGGCTCGAGGCAGCACTCGAAGGCCTGCTTCAGCTCGATCTGGACAGCAAGGGGATCGCGCTCGACGGGAGCACGCCGGTCGTCTCGGATGACCGCTCGGCGTTGGCGCTCGACGTGTGGTTGGTCGAGCGCGTCGCCGAGGCTGAACGCTAGTCGGTCCGCGGGCTTGCCGGGAGCGGCGGAGCGGTCATTCGGCGCGGGACCAGGCTGGCTCCCGAAGCACCAGATCGGACTCGATGGCGAAGACGCAGCGGCCGGCGCGCACGTCGAGGGTGTCGATCAGCTCGGGATCGATGTAGAGCTGCTGGCAGTCCTCGCAGAGCGACCCAGGGACCGAGAAGCACAGGCGCTCGGTCTCATCCGCGAGCCTGAAGGTCGTATCGAAGTGGGAGTTGATGAGGCTGCGCTGGCATTGCGGACAGCGCTCCCGGAGCCAGGTGACCAAGGACATCCCCATCGAACGGGCCGGACCCACACCGGCCATCGAATGACAGTACGTCCCAGTCCCCTTGGAACCCAATGGCCTAGTGGTACCCCCACCGGGGAGGACCGTCGACGCCTACTGGACCCGCAGCAGCATCGGTGCGTCGGCCCAGAGCTTCTCGAGCTGGTAGAAATCCCGCTCCGGCTGGGCGAAGACATGGACGATGACCGAACCGTAGTCGATCAGCATCCAGTGGGCGCTGGCCTCACCCTCGTGGCCGATCGCCGCCGTCCCATCGTCCTTCAGACCCTGCGTGATGCCATCGGCGATGGCACCGAGTTGTCGCTCCGAACCTCCGGAGCAGATCACCAGGTAATCGGCGATCGTGGTGAGCTCGCCCACGTGGATGAGCACGATGTCGGCGGCCTTCTTGTCCGACGCGAGATCGACGATCCGCCGCGCGAGCTGCAGCGCCTGGCGCGCCCCCTCGTCGCCCTCCAAGCGGCCGGGCGCCAGATCGTCTCGCGCGGGCAGCCCGGCGCGTCGGGCGCGCTTCGGGCCGGTCGCGGTCCCCCCCTCCGG
>JACDBP010000267.1 GCA_013694835.1 Chloroflexota bacterium | reverse complement strand
ATCCGGCAACGGGCCCCGCATGGCCGGAACCGGGCGATGCTACCGTCGCGGCACGCCCCACCGTGCTGCGCCGCTTCCTGGCGCCTTCCGACACGCGGCTGTGGCGGCTCCTCGCCCTGCTCCGGCGCGGCCTCCAGGCGTCGGAGCTGGTCGCCGCGACTGGCATCGCGCCATGGTTCGTGAGCGAACTGGAGCGGCTGGTCGACGTGGAATCGCGACTGCGGGAGTCGGCCGCGGCCGTCCGTGCCGGTGAGCCGGCGGGGCTCTCGCTGCTTTTCGCGGCGAAGCGTGCGGCCTTCTCGGACCGGGACATCGCGACCATCATCGGAGGTGACGCGACCGCTCTCGCGGGGCTGCGCGCGTCGTGCGGCATGGAGCCCGGCTTCGCGATGGTCGACACGTGCGCGGCCGAGTTCGTCGCCGAGACGCCATATTTCTACTCTACGTACGCGGCGACCGGGTCGGAGCCGGAGGCACCGCCGGTGGCGCAGCCGGCGGCCGTGGTCATCGGTTCGGGCCCGGTGCGCATCGGCCAGGGCATCGAGTTCGACTACTGCGCGGTCCAGGCCGCCGACACGCTCCGCGCTGCCGGCTGGAGCGCGGTGATGATCAACTCGAACCCGGAGACCGTCTCCACGGACTTCGACGCCTCGACGCGGCTCTACTTCGAGCCGTTGGACGCGGAGAGCGTCCTGGCGGTGCTGCGCGCCGAGCAGGCGGCGGGCGAGGGACCGCTGCCCGCGGTGGTCCAGTTCGGCGGCCAGACGCCGCTGAACCTCGCCGCGGGGCTGGTAGAGGCCGGCATCCCGCTGCTCGGCACCGATCTCGCCACGATCGATGCCGCCGAGGAGCGGGTCCGGTTCGCGGCGCTGGTCGAGCGGCTTGGCATCCCCCAGCCGGAGGGCGGTATGGCGCGCTCGTTCGAGGAGGCGCTGGTCGTCGCAGAGCGGATCGGCTACCCGGTGATGGTACGGCCGAGCTTCGTCATCGGCGGGCTGGCCATCGACGTGGCGTACGGGCCCGAGGACCTGGCGCGGCAGCTCGCCCTGGCGACGTCCGTCGACGAGGAGCGACCGGTGCGGATGGACGCCTACCTGGAGGGCATGGAGGTCGACGTCGACGCGATCTGCGACGGGCAGCGGGTGCTGATCCCCGGCCTGATCGAGCACGTGGAGCGCGCGGGGGTCCACTCCGGCGACTCGATCGGCATCCTGCCCCCGCAGCGGATCTCGCCTGCGGACCAGGCGCTCATCGTGGAGGCGATGACGCGCATCACGCTGGCGCTCGGGGTCCGTGGCCTCGTCAACGCCCAGTTCATCGTTCGCGCCGACGGCGTCTTCCTCATCGAGGTCAACCCCCGTGCCAGTCGGACGGTGCCGTTCACCTCCAAGGTGACGGGCGTGCCGATGGTGGAGCTGGCGATGCGCATCGCGCTGGGCGAGGACCTCGCCGCTTGCGGTTGGCCGGATGGCCTCCTGGCAGAGCCGCCGGTCGTGGCGGTCAAGGCGCCCGTCTTCTCCACGGCGAAGCTGCGAGGCGTCGATCCGTCGCTCGGGCCGTTCATGCAGTCGACCGGCGAGGTGATCGGACTCCACACGGACCTCTCGGTGGCGATGGCGAAGGCACTCGCCGCCGCGTCCCTGCGCCCGCCCGTGCCGGTCCCGGGCGCCGACGTGGCGATGCTCTCGATCGCCGACCGTGACAAGCCGTGGCTGGGGGACCTCGCTGCCGCCCTTGGGGACGCCGGCTACCGCTTCATGGCGACGAGCGGCACGGCTCGCGAGCTTCGCGCCATGGGCCACGAGGTGGCGGTCGTGGCACGCGTCGCGGACGGATTGGAGGACGTGCCGACGATCGTGGAAGCGATCGGATCGGGCGTCGTCTCGCTGGTCGTGAACACGCCATCGCCCAGGTCTGGACCGGTGCGGGACGCGGCCGCCATCCGCCATGCCGCGATCGCCGAGGGCATCCTCTGTCTCACCAGCATCGAGACGGCTGTCGAGGCGGCTCGATCGCTCGACCCGGGCGTGCGCGAGCGGATGACTGAGGTTCGGACGATCGAGCGGTGGCGGACGCGTGCGTCGGAGGTCGTCTCGGCCTGAGGCACCTTCACGCTACCCGAACAGCGGCGGGCATGATGGATGGACAAGACCCCGCGCCACCCTGAGGATGACCGATGTCGAACCTGGACGAACGCCCGCGTCGCATCCGACCGATCGCATCTGCGGCCGCCGCGCTGGTCACGCTCGTCGCGCTCGCGCCCGCGGTCGCAGCCGGGAACCCGATCACCTTCGTCGCGACGATCGGCTCGTCTTGCGTCTCCGGCAAGGCGACCCCCTCGGCACCCATCGTGGCGACTCTCCGCAGCAGCGTCGGCGACGTCATGGCGTCGGCAAGCGCGGTCGCGACCAGCAGCGGGGCGTGGTCACTCTGCTTCAGCGAACCCGTGGAGGTGGGCGACACCATCACCGCGGACGACGGCCCGAACGAGCGGACGCTCGCGATCCCGAGGATCACCGGCACCATCGACCGGGTGACCGACGTGTTCAGCGGCAAGGGACCGGCGACGACGACCTTCGTCGCGCGGCTGTATGACTGCGCCTTGATGTCGAGCTGTATCGAGAGCGACGAGCGCATGCTGTCGACCGACGCGACCGGCGCCGTCTCCTTCGACTACACCGCGATCAGCAACGTCCGTGGGCAGGACCAGGTCCAGCTGCGGTTCCCCACGGCCGAAGGCGACTACATCTTCAAGGATGTCTATGCCCCGATGACCCGGGTGGTAATCGGGCTGGCCACGATCTCCGGCTTCGCCAGACCGGGAACGCTCGTCACGACGACGCTCAAGACGTCGGCCGATGTCGTGAAGGGCACCGCACAGGTCGTGGCGCAGCATCCGGTGGGCAACTTCTACGGCATCGCGTTCCGCAAGCCCAACGGCACGAAGGTGTACGTCGCAGCCACCGACAAGGTGTCGTCCGACAGCGCGACGGATGCTGGGTTCACGGTGCCCGGCGTGACCCTCAGCGCGACGATCTCCACCGATGTCATCTCGGGCAAGTGCCGGCCCAACGGGCCGTACTCGCTGGTCGCGCGACGGCCGAACTTCTCCGATTCAGTCACCCGGAGTGGCATGTCCGATGTCGCGGGCAACCTGACCCAGGATGTCACCGCCGACCTGGACCTGGTGGCTGGGGACCTCGTGTTCCTGTCGTGCCGGATGGCGACCGGCGACATCGTCGAGCGTCGCCTCGTGGTGGCCTGACGTTCGCGTGTCTCGGGACGATCAGTCCTCGCGGCGGCGGGCGTCCGGCTGACTACGGCTGGGCCGCACGCACCCTGACCTTGTGCTTCAGTCCTCCCGACGCCGTGCGTCAACCGGCACCAGGAACAGGGCGCCGAGCGCGTAGAACATCAGCGTCACGAAGAAGGCGATGCGCGGCCCGGCCGCGACGTCGGTCCGGGTGACGGCGTCGAGC
>JACDBP010000234.1 GCA_013694835.1 Chloroflexota bacterium | reverse complement strand
TGATCGAGCCACTCGATATCTCGGGCGGTCATCGCCGTTGGCGGCATACGCGGATGGGACCCCGGCCCTTGCGTCGGGCGGGCGAATCGACCATCGAGCCCCTCTCGGACGACCTGCCAGGTCCACTTGGTGCGTGCCCGGCGGACCTGGGCCGATCTGGGCGGCGAACGCGGCGAAACGCGGCTCCTCGCTCTGATCGCTTGTCGCGGCGCCCGTTTCGGCGCTCAGCGCTCAGCCGGCGACGAGCTCGCCGCCGTCGATGCCGAGCACGTTGCCGGTGATCCAGTGGGTGCCTTCGCGTGAAAGCGTGACGATCGCCTGGGCGACGTCGTCCGTCGTCGTCATCCGGCCCTGCGGGTTGCGTTTCGTGGCGTGCTCGATGAGGGCGTCGCGCTCGGGGATCTGCATGAGCGCGGGGGTCATGGTCACGCCAGCGCGGACGGCGTTGACGGTCACCCCGGAGCCGAGCCGGCCGAATTCCATCGCCAACTGGCGGCAATGCGATTCGAGGGCCGTCTTGGCCGCGCTGACAGCGCCGTAGGAGGCCACCACCCGCGTCGAACCCTCGCTGGTCATCGCGTACACCTTCGAGCCGTCCCGGAGGAAACCGCCGCGCCAGAGGTCCTGCGCCCAGTAGACGAGGCTGTGGGCCATGACATCGAGCGTCATCTCCATGTTCTTGCGGCTGATGGCGCCGGTGGGGTCCTCCGACAGGAACGGCTTCAATGTCCCGAACGCCAGCGAGTGCAGCAGCACCCGGACGTACGGCTCGCGCCCGGCCGCGCGCGACTCGTCGAATCGCCTTCGGAGCGACTCCAGGGCCGCGGCACGCTGCGCGTCGTCGGCTGCGTTCATGTTGAACAGCAGCAGCTCCCGACCGCTCGCCTCGACCTTTGCGCGGATCTCTTCCAGGTGCGGCTGCGCCTGGCGGCGGTCCAGGTGCACGCCGGCGATCTGGTACCCGTCAGTCGCCAGCGCCAGCGCCGTCGCCTCGCCGAAGCCACTGCTGGCCCCGAGGATCAGGGCCCAGGGCTCGCGCTGATCGGGCATGCGGGCTTGCTCCTTCGTGCGTCCGATAGAGTCCCGAGAGGGCTCGGCCGAGTCTAGCAGCGGGCCTGTGGGCGCCGGTCGGTCGGTCGAGGACACGGTCCGTATCATCTCGGCATGAGCCGAGCCCTGACACTGTTGACCGTCCACGCCCACCCCGACGACGAAACGATCTCCACCGGCGGCGTCATGGCGAGGTACGCCGCGGAGGGCGCACGCGTCATCTGCGTGACCTGCACGGGCGGCGAGCACGGCGAGATCGTCGTGCCGGAGCTGGATACGCCGGAGAACCACGCGAAGCTTGCGGAGCTTCGGCGAGATGAGCTTCGCCTGGCCCTGGAGCACCTCGGGCAGATCGAGTCACACCAACTCGGCTACGTCGACTCCGGGATGATGGGGACGCCCGAGAACGAAGCGCCCGAGGCGTTCTGGAACGCAGACCTGGACGATGCCGTCGGCAAGCTCGTCCGCATCGTCCGCGAGGCCCGGCCCCAGGTGCTCGTGGGCTACAACGACTTCGGCGGGTACGGCCATCCGGACCACATCCGGGCCGCCCAGATCGCGAAGCTCGCCTGGGAGCGTGCCGGCGACCCGTCGTGCTACCCGGAGCACCTCGCCGAGGGCATCCCCGCCTGGCAGCCGCAGAAGCTGTACGAGACCGCCTTCGATGCCGGCGCACGGCAGCGGGACGAGCTCCAGGCCGTGCTGAGGGACCGCGGCGTCGAGGCCTGGTGGCTGACATCCGAGGACGAGACGGATGAGCAGAAAACGGAGCGCGAGGCGTTCATGGCCAGGATGGCGGACGCAGTCGGTCCGATCACCACCCGGGTTGACGTAACCGACGTCCTGGAGCAGAAGCTCGAGGCGGCGGCGCAGCACGTGACCCAGCTCGCCAAGGGCGGCTTCTTCCTGGGCCTGACCGTCGACGACTGGAAGCGCTTCTTTCCGACCGAGAACTTCACGCTCCGCGAGTCCAAGGTCGGAGTTCGCATCCCCGAGGGCGACCTTTTCGCGGGCCTCCGCTGAGACTGGCGCCTCCGTGCCGGAGCCCGTACCACTTGCGGGTGGTTCAGTAGGGCAGGCCCATCGCCTCGGACGACTTGCGGATGCGCTTCAGCACCCGCTGACCATCGCCTGCCGGCTCGAGCAGGTTCGGCTGGCTCTGGTCGATGACGAGCGTCGGGTGGAGTCGCACCTGGCGGAGCGTCGTTCCGCTGTAGGTGAGCTCCAGGATCAGACCCTCCATCGTGTTCTCCTGCCACATCTGGTCGAACACGAAGTTGCCGAGCGCGTAGAACGCGAACTTGCCCTCCTGGACCTCCTCGAACCCCTGGACCCAATGCGGGTGGTTGCCGAGGATGAGATCGGCCCCGGCCTTCATCCAGCTCGCGGCCGCGCGTCGCTGGGCGGCCGACGGACCCGGCTGGTACTCGATCCCCCAGTGGGGGTAGACGATCACCAGGTCGTGGACCTGGGCCGCCGCACGGATGGTGGGGACGAGCGTCTTCGCGGAGCACGGATCGGTCCCGATCCGGTTCGCTCGAGCCCAGTACCCGGGCGCGATCCAGTCGCAGCCGATGACGCCGACCGTGACACCGTTGACCTCGAACGAGGCGGGGATCGCCGCCGACTCCAGGTCCTTCCCGGCGCCCGAGCTCCGGATGCCGAGCTCGTCGAGGAACCTGATCGAGTCGAGGATCGCGTCGCGCCCGGAGT
>JACDBP010000220.1 GCA_013694835.1 Chloroflexota bacterium | reverse complement strand
CCTCAGTGCTGGCCACGGGCTCCCAGGCATCGCGCAGCGGGAGACCGAGCTGCTGCGGTCGGCCGTGGTGCCGGCAAGCACGTCCGCGGTGCCGGGCTCATCCGGACCGACGCGCATCATCGAGCGGACGCTTGCAGGCTCACGGCGGGTCCGCCTTGGAGCACCGATCACGGCCCAGCGCGAGGAAGCGCCGCGTGCCGAGGAGCAACCGACCACGGACGCGCCGACCCAGCACGCGGTCGGCTCCGGCGCCTCGTCATCCGGATCCGGCGGGCTGTCAGCGGGATCCCACGGGTCAGTCGGTTCCAGCGGGCGGTCTTCCGCCCGGACCACGGATCCCGGATCCCTGCCAGGGCGGGCAGGGCCTTCCGCAACTGCGGGGTCGCCCGCCGGTGGGGTCGCCGGCCCTGGCGGCGATACGGCGCACATCGCCCCGACGCTCGGTAGCCTGCACTCGCCGCTCCTGCGTCGCGGTCGGCGAACGATCCCACCGGGCGAGGCGGGTCCCACGGAGCCCATCGGAGCGGGTCTCGAGCTGCGCCCCACGCTCCAGCGCAGCGCCGCGAGTCCCACGGCCCCTGGCCTCGACGCGGTGGCCGATCCGATCCTCAGCGCTGCCTCCATGCCGCCCGCCACCCCACCGAGCAGCGCGCTCGACCCGGCCGGGGCATCACTTGGCACCGTGCCGGCGACAGGGATCAGCCCGACGGCTCTGCGGCGCCATGCGATGCCGGCCATCACGCGCCCGGACCTGAAGAACCCGCCAGCGCCGCTGACGGGAGACCGCCCTCTGCGGACCCCGTACACCTCGGGAAGCAGAGCGGCGCGGGGTCCGGCGTCGAGCGAGCCGCCGGTGCCTGCCGCGTCGACGCTTCATGTCGCTCCGTTCGGCGGTCTTCCGCGTGCCACGGTCTCGCGTGAGGCCATCGCCGTCGACCGCGGAGATGCGGTGACGACGGCGGCCAGGGCGATCGGTGCCCGTGCGTTCACGGACGGCGTCGCGATCAGCGTACCTGCTGACGCCGGCAGCCTCGCCAGTGGCCGGGGTCGCGCGCTGGTCGCCCACGAGCTCGCCCATGTCGGCCAGCAGGCGCGCCTCGGGACCGCTCTCCCGGAGCCGGGCAGCAGTGGCCAGCAGGACCTGGAGACCGAGGCGCGCCAGGCGGAGAGCTGGTCGCTCTGGAACGATCTGCGGCTTGCCCCGAACGCAGGGACGTCAGCGGCGGAGGACGATCGCGGGGAGGCGCCGCTGCCCGCGCTCGCAGTCTCTCGCGCCGGCATGGACGGCAGCACTACGGCCCCAGGCCGTCCCCCCGCCCGAACGAGCGACCTGTCCGCAGCATCCGCACGGTCGGCGAGCCCCCCCGCCACGCTCCACGGGGCTGAGGGCGACGCCCCGCCCCCCGCGCCTGCCGCGGGTGAATCCTCCACGGGCGCCGGCATGGCGATGAGCGACCGCGAGGCAGAGGACCTCCTCCGGCGCCTGTACCCGAAGCTCCGCCACCAGCTCGCCAGCGAATTCCTGGTCGCGCGCGAGCGCGCTGGCTTCCTGACCGACCTGCGCTAGAGGAGGCAGAAGCGTGCCATCGGAACCCGGACTGACACTCCGCTTCAAGGTCACCATCGACCACAAGACCGAGCTCGGCAACTGGTCGAAGTGTGATGGGCTGGCGGTCGAGTACGACATCTTCGAGTACCGAGAGGGCGGCGAGAACGGGTTCATCCACCGTATCCCGGGCCGTCGGAAGTACCAGAACATCAAGCTCACACGCCCGCTCGACAGCCAGTCGTCCCAGGTGGCCGAGTGGGTCTCGGCGAACGAGGGTCCAAGGGCGGGCCATACCGCGGAGATCTCGGTGCTCGACGCGGAAGGCGCGACGGTCGCCTCGTGGCAGCTCTCGGACGTCTTCCCGGCGAAGTGGTCGGGGCCGTCGCTCGACGTCGGCGGGAGGGAGATCGCCTACGAGAGCCTGGAGCTCGTCCACAACGGTTTCCTGGCCGGGGCGTAGGCCGCGCTGGAGCGATGCGATGAGCGGCGAGTACTCCAAGGCCAAGTTGCGGGTCGTCGCGGGCGAGCCCGAAGTCATGGAGCTGCGATTCCTGTTCAACCCCAGCGAGTACACCATCACCAAGGGCGCCACGTGGAACCGCCCGCAGTCGTCTGGCGCGAAATCCGCCACCAAGCCGCAGTTCGGCGGTGCCAATCCGCAAACGGTCCAGATGGAGATCTTCTTCGACGACTACGAGCAGAACGAGGGGAACGTCGCGGCGGACGTCGCGACCCTTCTCGATTGGACCAAGCCGACGAAGGCATCGGTGAGCAAGAAGAAGCCGGAGCCGCCCATCCTGGCGTTCGAATGGGGCGGCAACGAGGCCCTGGCCGCGTTCAACGGCTACCTGAAGGCGGTCTCGATCAAGTATTCGATGTTCGACGGATCCGGCAAGGTGCTGCGCGCCACCGCCAACGTCACGTTGGAAGAGGTGCCGATCGAGGTCAAGCGGACCAACCCGAGCTCGGGGGGCCCGAGTGGCCGCGGACGATACGTGCTCGGCAACGGCGAGTCGCTCCACTCCATCGCCTTCCGGGAGTTCGGCGATGCGTCGCTCTGGCGCGGACTCGCTGCGTTCAACGGGATCGACGATCCGCTGCGGGTGCCGGTCGGCACCAGCGTCCTGATCCCGACCAGGGCTGAAGCCGACCGGCTGGCCTGAGCGATGGTCGCTGAAGCCGAGCACACGCTCCAGGCCGAGATCGACATCGACGGCTCACCGCTGCCCGAGGAGCTGCAGCCGGTGCTGGAGCAGATCGTGGTCGACGACCACCTCCACCTGCCCGACATGTTCGTGCTGACGTTCCGCGATATCGAGCGTACGGTCGTCGCCGATGCGCACCTCCGGATCGGCTCGAAGGTGGTCATCAGTAGTACGTCGGTCGGTGGCACCCGTCCGGAGCCGCTGATCACCGGCGAGGTCACCGCCATCGAGGCCGAGTACGACGCACTCGGCGGGCGCGCCAGGGTGCGCGGCTACGACCCGTCCCACCGATTCCATCGGGGACGGCAGACCCACTCGTACCGCAACGTGACCGACTCCGACCTGGCACGGACCGTCGCGCAGCGGGCAGGTGTCCAGGTGGGCGAGATCGATGAGTCCACGATCGCCCACGAGCACGTCTCGCAGGCGAACATCAGCGACTGGGAGTTCCTTCAGGGCCGCGCGCGGGAGATCGGCTACGAGCTCCGGTTCGTCGAAGGCAAGTTCCACTTCCGCAAGCCGCCCGAGGCGAAGGAGGCACCGGGTGAGGGCGACTTCAGCTCGGACGACCCGCTCCAATTGGTGATGGGCCAGGACCTCCTCGAGTTCCGCCCACGCGTGACCTCCTCGGAGCAGGTCAAGGAGGTCCAGGTCCGCGGCTGGGACCCTGCGCGCAAGGACAAGGTCGTCGGGACCGCGCCGGCCTCCGCGAGCAGCGCCCAGCTCACGACCAACCCGGCCGAGCTCGCCG
>JACDBP010000177.1 GCA_013694835.1 Chloroflexota bacterium | reverse complement strand
GTAGCGCTGAGTGCGCCGCGCCCTCTTCGTCCTCGGCCGGAACTGGATCCCGCTGCTGGCGGCGCTCGTCCTGGCGACGATGCTCTACGCCGGGCTGGTGGTCGCCCAGGACACCCGCTCGTTCCTCGGTCGCGTGACGATCGCGCCGGTCAAACCACCTGAGGACGCCACGCTCCTGGAGCCCCTCCCCGACGTGACGCTGGTCCGTTACCGCGCCCCGCTGGACGTCGCCGGCCGCGTCTCCACTGACTCGTTCCATGCCAGCGTCGATCTGGCAGGCGTCGTGCCCGAGCCCGGCGGCACGCCGACCCAGGTGCGGGTCGTGCTCGCCGCCACGGACGACCGCATCGACATCATCGACTGGCAGCCACGCGTCGTGATGGTGCGACTCGACCCGGTGCTGACCGAATCGTTCCCGGTCATCATCAACCGCAGCGGCAGCGCCGACGGTCTCTCGATCGGACCATCGCAGGTCCAGCCGGGGACCGTGAGCGTGAGCGGTGCCAGCTCCCGGGTCCTGGCCATCGACCGGGTCGAGGGGCGCGTGACGATCGATGCCAGCGCCATCAACGTCGACGTGGACGTGGAGCTGCTGCCACTCGACGAGCGGGGCGCCGTGGTCACCCAGGTGGAGCTGCAACCGGAGCGTGTCCGAGTCAAGATCGAGGTCGCCCGTCAGCTGGCCAACCGGACCGTGCCCGTGGTGCCGGCGCTCATCGGCGTCCCTCCCGCGGGCTACCGCGTGCATGCGGTCAGCGTGGCGCCATTGGCTGTCCTCGTGAGCGGCGAACAACCACAGATCGCGGCGATCGCCGAGGTCCGGACGCAGCCCATCGACGTGACCGATCACAACGGCCCGTTCGAGGCAACGGTGGGCCTGGCGATACCGGACGAGGTGACCGTCGACACGCCCGCCGTACTGGTCTCGATCGACCTCCGGAGCGACGAGGGCACCCGCACGTTCCAGGCGGGCATCGCGGTGCAAGGGACCGAGCGCGACCTGCAGTACTCGCTCTCGGTCAGCCAGGTCCTCGTGGTCGCCGGCGGCCCGCTGGCGGCGCTGGATGCGGTGGATGTCACGGCCCTGACGGCGGCCGTCGACGTCCGAGGGCTCGACCCCGGTGCGCACGATCTGGCGGTCTCGGTCCGCGCACCGGAGGGCACCAGACTCGTGTCGGTCGCCCCGCCCAGGGTCACGGTCACCATCGTCCGTCCTGCACCACCGCCCACCCCGCCCCCGGCAGTCTCACCGGCACCGAGCCCGTCGACCACGCCGGCCGGTGGGACGCTCTGGCCAGGCCCTGCCATGGGGCGCGGCGGGCGTGTCGCCTGATGGGGCGCCTGTTCGGTACGGACGGCATCCGCGGGATCGCCAACGTCGACCTCAAGCCGACCATCGCCTACGCCCTCGGCCGTGCCGCGGTGCACCGCTTGATGCCGGCCGGTGGCGCCGTGGTCGTGGGCCAGGACACGCGGCGCTCGGGGGACATGCTCGTGGCGTCACTGCTGGCGGGCGCGGCCTCGATGGGCGCGGACGTCCATCGCCTCGGCGTCGTGCCGACGCCTGCCCTGGTCCACGTTGCCGCCTCGGGCGACTTCGGCGCCGGCGTCATGGTCTCGGCCTCGCACAACCCGGCCGACGACAACGGCCTGAAGGTCCTCGATGGGCGCGGGCTGAAGCTGGATGATGTCGTCGAGGACGAGCTCGAGGCCCTCATCTGGCGCGCGGAAGAGCTGGAGGGACGGCGTAACGCCGAGCTGGGCCGGGCATTCGATGGGGCTCCCCTGGTCGGAGGGTACCTGCGGCATCGTCTCGCGATCGCCGAGCAGGTACGCGGCGATGTCCGCGTCGCGCTCGACTGCGCCAACGGCAGCGGTGGCGTGGTGGCGCCGGAGATCGTCAGCGCCGCGACACGCTCCCTCAGCGTCCACTTCAACGAGCCCGACGGCACGAACATCAACGCCGGTTGCGGCGCCACGGCGCCGGCTGCCCTCGCGGCCATCGTCGCGGCCGATGGCTTCGACGCCGGCTTCGCGCTGGACGGAGATGCCGACCGGTGTGTGGCGGTCGACGAACGGGGCGAGGTCGTCGACGGCGACCAGCTTATCGGCATCATCGCGCTCGACCGGATCGAGCGGGGGGCGCTTCCGGCTGACGGCACCGTCGTCGTGAGCGTCCTTTCCAACGGGGGCCTCGCGGCCGCCGTGGAGCAACGGGGCGGTCGTATCGTCAGGACGCCGGTCGGCGACAAGTACATCGCCGACGCGATGCTCGTCTCCGGCGCCGGGCTCGGCGGCGAGAAGAGCGGCCACGTCATCGTCCTGGAGCACACCAGCAGTGGCGATGGCATCGTCACGGCGCTCGAGGTGCTCGGTGTGATGCACCGCAGCGGCCTGCGGCTCTCCGAGCTCGCGGCGCGGATCCCCCTCTATCCACAGCAGCAGCGGACCGTGCCTGTTCGTCTGAAGGACACGTGGCAGGCGGATCGGCAGCTGCTGACGGCCGTGCAGGACGCGCAACAGGAGCTGCTCGGCAAGGGCCGCGTGCTCGTCCGCCCCTCCGGGACCGAATCCGCGCTGCGGATCATGATCGAAGGGGAGGATGCCGCGCGGATCTCGGAGCTCGCGGATATGCTCGCCCAGCTGGCGAGCGAGCGGCTGAACTAGCAACGAGCGAGCGGCCCCCGCAAAGGCCGCAAGGGAGAACACCAGGCATGTGCGGGATCGTCGGATACACCGGGCCGCGTGAGGCTGCACCCATCCTTCTCGAGGGGCTCGCGCGCCTCGAGTACCGCGGCTACGACTCGGCCGGCATCGCACTGGTCACGGCCAATGGCGACCTGTTCGTCGAGAAGCGCGCCGGCAAGCTGGCCAACCTGCGGACGGCGCTCCTCGACGCGACGCCCTCTGCGGCCGTCGGCCTCGCCCACACCCGCTGGGCGACCCACGGGCGCCCCAACGACCTGAACGCCCACCCGCACAGCGACTGCACGGGCGAGATCACGGTCATCCACAACGGGATCATCGAGAACTTCCGGGAGCTGCGCGACGGACTCGAGGCTCGCGGTCACACGCTGGCGTCCGAGACGGACACCGAGGCGCTCGCGCACCTCGTCGAGGAGGCCTACCGGGGCGACATCGCCGACGCGGTCCGCGAGGCGCTCGCGAAGGCCCACGGTGCCTACGCGCTCGCCGTGCTGCACCGCCAGGAGCCGGGCAGGCTCGTCGGCGCGCGCGAGAATGTGCCGCTCATCGTCGGCATCGGCGAGGGCGAGAACTTCCTGGCATCGGACGTCGCTGCCGTGCTGGCGCACACCTCGCGAGTGATCTTCCTGGAAGAGGGCGATGTCGCCGACATCACCCCCCAGTCGATCCGCATCACGGGCGTCGATGGCCGGCCGCGGGAGCGTGTCCCCCAACAGATCAGTTGGTCGATCGAGGCCGCCGAGAAGGGCGGCTTCGACCACTTCATGCTCAAGGAGATGCACGAGCAGTCGCAGGCCGTGCGCGCCGCCGTCACGGGACGCCTCCACCACGAGGAGATCCTGCTCGAGGAGCTGGCCCCGCTTGCCGAGCGGCTCGCGACCATCGAGCGCGTCGAGTTCGTCGCCTGCGGGAGCGCCAACTACGCCGCCATGATCGGGGCGCATCTGCTCCAGCGCTGGAGCGGCCTGCCGTCCCGCAACAATATCGGCTCGGAGTTCCGCTACAGCCCGCCGCCGCTCGACGCGAGCACGCTGGTCGTGGCAGTCACCCAGTCGGGCGAGACCGCCGACACCATCGCCCCCACCCGCTTCGCGCGCGAACAGGGCTGCCCGGTCATCGCGGTCACCAACACGGTCGGCTCCGCGATCACTCGCGAGGCCGATGCGGTGCTCTTCCTGCAGGCAGGCCCGGAGATCGCCGTCGTCGCGACGAAGACCTTCGTGACGCAGGTGACGACCCTGGTGATGCTCGCCGCGGCGATCGCCAAGACGAAGGGCCGCCTGGATGCCGCCAGGGAGCGCGAGCTCGTGGAGGCGCTTCGGCAGCTGCCCGACAAGATCGACCGCGCGATCGAGATGGCGGCTCCCGCGAAGGAGCTGGCCAGGCGCTACGTCAACTCACGCGGTTTCATGTTCGTCGGCCGCGGCATCACCTATCCCGTGGCGCTGGAGGGCGCCCTGAAGCTCAAGGAGGTGAGCTACGTCCACGCCGAAGGCTACGCAGCGGGGGAGCTGAAGCATGGCCCGATCTCGCTTCTCGACGCGGAGGTCCCGTTGGTCGCCATCGCTACGCGCTCGCCGCTCCAGGAGAAGCTCGTCAGCAACGTGATGGAGGGCCGGGCGCGCGATGCAAAGGTGCTGATGATCGCGACCGAGGGCGACGACGCCGTCGCCGCCTACGCGGACGACGTCCTGTGGGTCCCGGACACCATCGAGGAGCTGACGCCCGTGCTGGCGATCGTGCCGCTCCAGCTGTTCGCCTACCACACCGCCGTGGCGCGGGGGACCGACGTCGACCAACCGCGAAACCTGGCGAAGTCGGTCACGGTCGAGTAGCCCGGATGGCGGGCGCGCCGGCGGTCGCGCCGGTCCCGGAGGGGACGACCGAGCTCGGCATCGACATCATCAAGATCGCGCGCATCCAGGCCGCCATCGAGCGCTTCGGCGACCGATTCCGGAAGCGGGTGCTCACGGACCGGGAGCACGCCTATGTGCGGATGCGGCCCCAGAACTTCGCCGGACGCTGGGCGGCCAAGGAGGCCGTGAGCAAGGTGCTCGGGCTGGGCGTGCGCGGGGTCGGCTGGCGCGACATCGAGATCGTGCGCCTGCCCACCGGCGCACCCGCGGTGAGCCTCTCCGGGCGGGCGCTGCGGCGTGCGGAGCAGCTCAGCATGGGCCGCATCGCCGTCTCGATCAGCCACGAGGCCGATTATGCCGTCGCCATCGCCTTCGGCATCCGCTCCGCCGGTGGCACCTTCGTCTTCCCGCCTGACATCGACGAGCGGCTGGACGCCACCGAGCGCCGGATCCTCGCGCGGATGCAGCGGCTGCGCGACCTGGATGCCACGTCCCAGGACCTCCCGACCCGAACGTCGGACGCCGCCGGACCGAAGGCCAGCCCGGGCGAGTCGCCCGAGCCGGGCGAGTGAGCGAGCGGGAGTCCCGTGACAGCGAGCCGTCCGTGGTGGATCGCCTGGACGACCGGGTGGTCGCGCCGCTGCTGCCCGTCCGCGACGCACGCGGACACAAGGGCTCCTTCGGCACGCTGCTCGCTGTCGCCGGTTCGCTCGACTACCTCGGCGCGGCTCTGCTGGTCGCCCTCGCCGGTGCCCGAGCGGGTGCAGGGATGGTCTGCCTGGCCGTGCCGCGCTCGCTTCAGCCGCTCGTGGCCGGGCGCGTGCTGGAGGCCATCACGATCGGGCTTCCCGAGCGCTCGCCAGGGGAGGTCGACCCGGATGCCGCCGTCGCGGTCCTCGCCGGGCGGGGACACGATGCGCTGGTCATCGGCTCAGGCCTGCGCGCGTCCAAGACGACCGTCGACCTCGTGCTGCGGTTGCTGAAGCCGGTCGGCGGCGACGGTGTGGCGCTGCCGCCCGCCGTGGTGGATGCCGAGGGGCTGAATTCGCTGGCGGTGTCCGGGGCTTGGGCCGAGTCGATGCGGCGGGCCTGCGTGCTGACGCCGCATCCGGGCGAGTTCGGGCGGCTGGAGCAGGGGTTGTTCGGGCACGTAGTCGGGCCGGTCCCCGATGACGACGCTGCGCGGGCCGAGCGGGCTCGGACCTTCGCAGCGGCGACGGGTCAGGTCGTCGTCCTCAAGGGTGCCCGGACGGTCGTGGCAGCACCGGACGGTCCCGTCGCGCGATCGACCTTCGAG
>JACDBP010000151.1 GCA_013694835.1 Chloroflexota bacterium | reverse complement strand
GCCAGCTCCAGGCGCCAGGCGTAGGTCGCATACATCGCTGCCAGCACCGTCCCGGCGAGGACCACGCCGACGATCGCCATGTCCGGGATCGGTAGTCCCTTCTTGTAGGGCGTGTCCGTGTTGACCGCGAACTGGAAGTCGTAGTTGTAGGTGGGCAGCGTCATGAGGTAGTTGTTGGCGACGGCGTCGGGGAGCGGCAGGCCCGAGATGTTCGGGTACCAGATCGCGAACCAGAGCACCGCCGTGACCCCGAGCCCGACCACCCACCGCCGGCTGTCCCGAGCGCCCAGTGCGACGTAGGCGACGATCGCCAGCAGCGCCAGGGCAGGCAGGGCGACGATGGCCGGACCCGTGGCGCCGAGCGGCCCCTTGAAGATGGGGGTCTCACCGGTCCGGGTCGCGACCACCAGCGCCAGCAATGTGCCGAGCAGCGTGAGTGCCGGCAGGATCGCGCCGGGCAGCGTGTCCTGCCCGAACAACCGGGCCGCAGAGGGTGACAGCTCGATGGCGCCGTCGAGGCCGGCGCGCCGCTGTGCCGCAAAGGTGCCGAGCTGGCGGATGAGCAGCACCAGCCCGACGATCAGCACGATGGCGGAGACGACCGTCGAGATCGTGACCGTGAACTCCTGGGTCACCGGGCCACACGCCTGGCCACCCTGCCGGACGGCCTCGACATCGGCCAGCGTGCACAGGGCGCCACGGCCCAGCCAGAGGAGGGGAGCCGCCACGAGCGCGACCGCGGCGGCGACGCGTGCCAGCAGCCACGTTCGCCACGACGGGCCGTGCCACAGCTCGGCGACGAAGTAGGCCAGCGCCAGGAACGCGAACGGCAGCGTCGTGAAGACGTGGTACTGGAAGGTAGCCCGGTCGATGCGGGCCCACGACAGCCAGAGGCACATGATGGCCAGCATCACCAGCGTCAGGGGCAGGCTGCGCCGGCGCCAGGCCTGGAACGCGGTCCACCCCACCGCCGGTACCGAGAGCCAGAACAGCACGAGGTTGCCGGAGTCGTAGATCACGCCGGTGGTCTTGTTGGCGAATCCTTCCTGGTAGAACCAGACCGGCTTCATGTCGAACGGCCACGCCCACCAGGGCGACGAGGCCGGGTGGCTCGCCCGGAGGTCGTTGTGGTAGTCGTACATGCCCTTGGTCAGGTCGAGCAGCGTCTGGCCGGTCCCGCCCCGAGGCATGAACGGCAGGCTGCCGATCAGGGGCAGACCCCACTGGTTGTTGTTCATGGCCGCCCACGGCGCGTAACTCACGATGTACACCAGGAACGGCAGGACGCCGATGCAGACGAGCGCGAAGAGCCACGGGAGGCCCGCGACGGTACCCGGGCGCAGCCAGCCGTCCGGTGCCGGCGTCGAGGGTCCGAGCAGCCGTCCACGAACGTCAGGCTCCGCAGGTGCCAGCGGGCCGATGCCGAAACGACCGGCCAGCCACGCCGATGCCGCGGCTGCCAGGCCCAGCGCGATGAGACCCAGACCGCCGAGCAACGGCAGGTCTCGGCCGCCGAGCAGCGAGCCCGGCCCAGGGGTCGCGCCGCCGGTCATCGCCAGGTAGACGCCGAGCGCCAGCAGGACTGCCCCCGTCAGCCCCGGCCCCAACACGGCGAACCGCAGCTCGTCGCGGGTGAAGCGGACCGGTCGCACGACCGAGAGCACGGCCAGCGCCACGGTAAGGCCGAGCATCACGAGCAGGAACAGGTAATTCCGCCTGGGGCCCTCGATGGAGGGGTCGGCGGTGATGCCGATGATGCCCAGCACCGCGGTCAGGGCGACCATGCCGGCCAGCGCCACGAGACGCCCCAGCGCCGAGCGCAACAGGACCGCCAGCCCGATAGCGCCGATGGCAAAGGCCCCGGCCCACTTGGAGGCAAGCGCGAGCCCCAGCAGCAGGCCAACCAGCGGCAACCCGAGCAGGACGGCCCAGCGGCGGCGAGCGATGCCGAGGTAGAGCGGCGCGAACGCGGTGAACGCCGCGACGATGAACGTCGTGACGTAGATGTCATTCATGGCGATGCGGGAGTTCGCGAAGAACATGCCGTCCGCTAGCGCAAAGAGCGACGCGAGGATCGCGACGGAGCGGCGCCGGAAGAGGATCCGTGCCAGGAGGTAGATGGCGATCGCGAGCACGCCGCCCATCAGCACGCCGGGAAGGCGCCACGCGAAGGCGTGGTTGCCGGCGTCCACCGTGGCGATGGTGCCTTCCGCCGAGAACGCGAGGATGTCCTGTCTGTCGTCGGACGGGCGCTCGGGCTGGAAGTCGAGCGCCACCGCGGCGGCAGGGAACGGCAACCGCGCATCGGCGTAGACCGCGTTGCCGTGCGGTTCGACGACGTAGATCGTGTCGGCGCCGCCGTCCTGGGTCGTGCCCAGGGCATGCACCTGGTTCGTGGCCTCGTCCCAGTACACGTCCCGGACCTCGTTGGGCATCTTCACCGTGTTGCTCTTGGTCGCCGGCTCGTCGCCGGCCAGACGCACCACCTCGAGCTGCCGGCCGGTCGCGACGTAGAGCGCCGGGTCGTCGAGGCCCCTGACCATGGCCAGGCCGCGAGCCGGCTCGGTCAGCGACACGAACTGGACCTCTTCGAGCGTCACGTCGTCGAGGATCGCGACGCCGGTCTCCTCCGCCACGGCGACCGTGTCGCCCGACTCGATCGTCACGCCGGTCAGCCCATCGTCGATGAGCTTCTGCAGCTCGCTTTCCTGCTCGCTCTTGATGGCCACCGCGACGATGACCGGAACGCCCGCGGCGAGCTTGTCGTTGATCGTCGCCTCGTCCGCATCCAGGGCCCCGGCGACGGCTGTCGCGTCCGCGGTCGGGTCGGCCAGCTCGGCCGGGTCGATCACGACACGCTTCACCTGGTCGGCGGCAACGACAGCCGCCGCACCGGCCCGGATGACGCTGCTGTCGACCGTGCCGCTCTCGGCATCGACGCTCCGCAGCTCGTCACCCGCGACCCGCACCACGACGTGCGACTCATCGGCCGTGACAGTGATGGCATCCGCCGGCAGGTCCAGCGTCGCGAAGGACTCGGGCGTCGGATCCTCGCCGAGCCCGACGCCGAAGCGCTGTTGGTCGAGCATGGTCGTGTCCAGCCGCCACAACCCGCCCGAACCGTCCGCCACGATCAGCTGGTGGGTGCCGTCGGCCAGCGCGAGGGCCGTGCCGTCGAGCGCGATCGTTGCCACGAGGGTTCGATCCCGCAGGTCGTAGACCTTGATCTCGTCGCCCGTCGCGACGTACAGCCGATCGCCGTTGCGGATGGCCGGCTCGTCATCCGGGCTCCAGCGGGGCTCGACGACGGCTGCTCTCACAGGGACCGCAAGCTCGGCTGTGCCCGTCACGCGATCGTTGCCGGCGATGGCGAGTCCCGCGGCCATGAAGTACTTGGCCATGTGCGGGTGGGTCCATTCGTAGACGTCGTGATCGATGCCGTAGCGCCAGTCCTGGAGGAACTCCGCCCCCGTGCGCGCGTGGTAGACCTCGTCGAAGTGCATGCCGTAGGGCTCGCTGAGCCGGAACGTGCGAACACCGAGCGTGCTCAGCAGGACCACGGCGAGCAACAGCAGGTCGAGCCGATCGAGACGGCCGCCACGCTCTCCGACGAGCTCCGCTGACCGGTCGCGCCGGACATTGCCGCCCCGGATGCGCCGGACGAACCCGTCCAACGCGGACGGTCGCCTGCCTCGATCGAGCCTCCACTGGGCCGTACCACCAGGCCCCACCGAGCCATCCGGGAGACCATGGCCGTCCGCCGAATCCAGGACGGCCGCGACCGGGTCGGGATCGGGCCGTCCGAAAGCGCCCGCCGACGCGGTCTCCGCCGACGGCCGCAGCCGCCACAGCACGAAGGCGAAGACCGCCGTGTGCAGCACGATGCTGACGATGATGCCGAGCGGGCTCCGGAACGCCTCGCCGAGTGGCAGATCGGCGACGTTGGGCGTCGCGTACAGCGGTGTCGTGAGCACGCCGTGGAGGTTGATGAACGACGCGAGCGCCAGCACGCCGGTGGCGATCAGCCACCGGCGGTCCAGCACCGCCAGCATCGGCAGCACCGCGAAGACCGGGAACAGGTACCGCTCGTGGACCCGGGTCGGCAGGATGAAGAAGGCGAGGCTGAGGTAGGCGGCGACCAGGACGATCGTCCGGCGGTCGTCGCGCTGCGCCAGGCGCCGGAGACCGACGATGAAGCCCACCGCAAGCAGGAACGTGCCCACCACCACGGCCGGCACGGGTCCCAGGAACGGGACCGTGTCGCTCGAGGCGTTCCAGGGCGCCCCGGCGGCCATCGACTCGGCCCCTCCGGAGCTCACCAGCGCCCAGGGGTTGTAGGCGTTCACGGACAGGTACGGGTAGCCGCCAGCCGTCTTTGCCAGCAGCTCGATGAAGCCGGGGATGTCGAGCGAGTACGGCACGAGGAACGCGAAGAGGACGACGATGCCCGCGATCGCGGACGAGAGGATCCGAACGGGGCCCTGGCGCTCCACGAAGAAGCCGCGGAGACCTGCCGCGACTCGCTGCGGGACCGGCCCCGAGCCTGGGAAGAAGAGGTGACGGCGCAGCAGCACGATGCCCACCACCGGCGCCAGCACGATGCCGTACTGCGGCTTGACGAGGCCCGCCATCACGGCCATGCCGGCAGCGACCTCGGACCAGCCGGCGAATAGCAGGCCGATGGTCGCCAGCACCACGAGTGCGCCGACGGCGTCGACCTGTCCCCACAGGGCGGAGTCGTACCAGGTGACCGGGTTGAACAGGTAGAGCGCAGCGGCTCCGAGCGCCAGCGTGTGCGCGTTCGGGCGGTCACGCAGCCAGCGGAGGGTGATCCGGTAGAGGAGATAGCCGACAGCGATGTCGGCCAGGATCGGCGGGATCTTGACGAGCGCCGTCGCGGCAGCGATCTCGCTGCCTCCGAACACCGGCCCAAGAGCGCCGGCGAGCATGCCCACGATCCACAGCACCGTGAGGTAGCCCGGTGGGTAATCGGCGAAGCCAGCGGTCTCGTAGAACTGGCCTGGCCCGACATCGGCGAGGTGCAGCGACCACGCCGTGAACGTCCCGACGTCCGACTCGAAGCCGGACCCCGGGAAGAGGACGTATGCGATGATGAGTCGCAGGGCGAATCCCGCGACCAAGAGGGAAACGATGGCGGGGGTGGCCGTCAGCGCCCGGAACGAGCGTCCCGACGCTCCAAGCTCAGGATCAGAACCACCCGCCGGGGGCGCTGCCACAGCCGTCCGGGCTCCTGCGAGTGACGAAGAGTGCAGCGCAGTAT
>JACDBP010000135.1 GCA_013694835.1 Chloroflexota bacterium | reverse complement strand
GTAGCGCCGACGCCTCGCTAGCCCTTGACGGCCCCCGACACCAGGCCGCGGATGAAGCTGCGCTGGAAGATCACGAACACGATGACGATCGGCACCGACACGATGGAGGCACCGGCCGCGAGCAGCGGGATGTCCGACGTGTGCTGCCCGACGAAGAACCCGAGGCCCACCGGGAGCGTCTGGACGGTCTGGTTGGGAGCGAGGACCAGCGCGAGCAGGAACTCGTTCCAGGTCCAGGTGAAGAACAGGACTGCCAGCGTCATGAGCGCAGGGCCGGCGAGCGGCAGCAGCACCAGGCGAAGGGTCTGGAGCGGCCCCGCCCCGTCCACCGCGGCCGCGTCGAGCAGTTCGGGCTCCGACGACAGGAAGTGGGCACGCATCCAGAACGTGCCGAACGCCACGGACAGCCCGATCTGCGGCAGGATCAGCGCGAAGTACGTGTTGAGCAGCCCCAGCGAACGCAGGTAGTAGTAGAGCGGGATGATCACGCCCTCGAACGGGACCATCAGCCCGAGCAGCAGCAGGAAGAACAGGAACGACGAGCCGCGGAACCAGCGCCAGCGCGCGAACGCGTATCCCGCGAGCGTGGACAGGACGAGGGAGATCACCACCACCGGCACGACCACCACGAGCGAATTGAGGAAGAACGTCGCGAAGCGGCCGGTGGTCCACGCCTCCACGAAGTTCTCGAGGCGCCACACGCTCGGAAGACCGAAGAAGCTCTGTGACAGGTCACGCTGGTTCTTGAAGCCGGTGAGCCAGATGGTCACGACCGGGAAGAGCGACACGAACGCCATCAGGCCGAGCACCGCGTAGCCGATCACGACCTGGCGGTACGGGATGCGCGGCTCGGCCGAGCGGACCCGCACGCCGTGCCGCGAGAAACGTCCCGGCCGGCGCCGCGCCGGCACGCCCATCCGTGGGGCCGGCTCACCCGCCCGGGCGGGGATGACGTCGGCGCCGCCGCCGCTCATCCGTCGACCCCGCCGCGCTCGCGGAACCGGACCACGAACACCGAGATCGCGAGGATGATCAGCGTGAGCACCACGACCATCGCCGCCGCGTAACCCAGATCGTGCGTCTCGAACGCGTTCTTGTAGACCAGGAACGACAGCGCGTACGTCTTGTTGCCCGGCGTGCCCTTCGTGAGCACGAAGATCAGATCGAAGATCCGGAAGCTGGCGATGAGCGTGAACACGAGCGCGACCGTGATCTCATTGCGCAGGCCCGGCAGCGTCACGTGGCGGAACTGCTGCCACGAGGATGCCCCGTCGAGGCGGGCAGCCTCGTACAGGTCCTCGGAGATCTTCTGGACGCCCGCGAACATCAGGACCGTCACGAACCCGTACTGGACCCAGGTGCCGACGAATCCGACGGCCGGGAGCGCGAAGTCAAAATCGCCGAGCCACGGGCGCGCAAGCCCGTCGAGGCCGACCGCCCGGAGCGTCTGGTTGATCGGTCCACGGCTCGGCGAGTAGAGCCACGTCCACACGACACCGACGACGACGAGGCTGAGGACGTAGGGCACGAACGAAGCCATCCGGAAGAACGCCGATCCGGGCAGCCGGCTGCGCGCGACGACCGAGGTGATGGTGATGCCGATGCCGATGGGCAGCAGCGAGAACCAGAACGAATAGGCGATGTTGTTGCCGACGCTCAGCAGGAAGAGGTCGTTGCCGAATGCCCGGACATAGTTGTCCACGCCGGTGAACGTCGGCGGTCGGACGCCGTCCCAGTCGGTGAAGCTGAAGAACGCGGTCAGCCCGACCGGGACGAGGACGAACAGGCCGTAGATGAGCAACGTCGGCGCAGCGAAGGCATAGGGCCACCAGGCCCGTTCACCGGGACGACGCACGACGCCTCCGCTCTGGCTGAGGGATCTCGAGGGCGAACGGCCGAGGCGGAGCCGGCCTTGCGACCGGCTCCACCGGCGGCTCTACTTGAGCGAGCCCAGGAACTCCTGGTACGCGGTGTCGATGGCCTTGGCAAAGGCCGCGGGCTCCGACTGCTTGGCAAGCAGTTTGGCCAGCTCGGCGTTGAACGTGTCGTAGCCCCCGGCGAATGCCCAGTCGAGGTAGTGACCGACTTCGTCCTTGCCGTTGGCGTCACCGAACGCCGCCGACAGGGCATTGAACAGGTCACCCGGGCCAACGGCGTTGGCGGTTGCGTGGCTGGGCAGGACACCCTTGGCCGCTACAAGCTCCATCGCGTGGTCTCCGGTCAGGTAGTCGAGCAGCGCAGCGGCGCATTCGGGGTTCTTGGAGTTCTTGCTGATCGACCACGGCAGGCCGACGCCGCCGATCGAGAGCGCAGAGCCACCGGCGGCCTGGGGAGGCGTGCGCATGAACCCGAACTTCTCGCCGCCGCTCTCGGTGAGACCCGCGCCGTACCACGAGCCGCCCCAGAAGTAGACCCCATCCCCGCCACCGAAGGCGACCGCTGCGTCGTCGATCTTGATGCCGGCGTAGCCGTCCGTGAGATAGCCCTTGTCGACGAGCGACAGGAGGGTCTCCGCGGCCGTCGTCGCCTCCGGCGTGTCGAAGGACGCCCCTTCGTTGCCGAAGATGAAGTCGTCGAGCGACTTGCGGTCGAGCATCGTCTCCAGGATCGAGCCGTAGACCTGGATCGAGCCCCCGCCACCTTGGTCACCGAACTCGATGGGGGTCTCGCCGGCATCCTTGATCGACTGGAGCTGGGTCATGAACTCGTCCCACGACTTCGGCTCGCTGAGGCTCAGGGCGGTGTACTTCTCCTTGTTGTAGTAGAGCCCGACCACCTCGCCCGTGACGCTGACGCCGTACACGTTGCCCTGGCCGAACGTCTTACCGTCCTCGCTGAAGCTGTTGCGGGCATGGACGCCCTGGCCCCAGCGCTGGTCCCAGCCGTACTTGGTGAGGTACGGGGTGAGCGGCACGAGCAGGCCGCCCTGGACTGCCGTGCCCATGTCGGGCCTGCCCTGGTTGACCTGGGCGATGTCCGGACCGGATGGATCCTGCAGCGCCTGCAACAGCGTTGCCTTGAGGTCGTCGAAGCTCTTGGACGTGCGCGTGATGGTCACGCCCGGGTTGGCCGCCATGAACTCGGCCTCGAGCTGGTCGATCGAGGGGCCGATGCCCTCGCGGACCTCCTGGTCCCACTCTGTGAGCGTGATGGGCGCCGTCGCCGCGGAGGCGCACGCCTCGTAGGTGGCGGACGCCGGTGACGCAGGTGGCGAGACGGAGGCCGAGGTGCTCGGCGCCTCCGTCGGCGAAGCGCTGGGCGCGTCCGTCGCAGTCGCGCTCGGAGCGCTGCTCGGGCTCGCTGTGGGCGCCACGCTGGCCGCGGTCGGCGTCCCGCTCGATGGTGCCGTCGGTGTCCCCGTCGCGGCGACCGTCGGCGCGACGGAAGGTGCCCGCGTCGGCGAGGCCGTCCCCGCGCCTCCGGAGCACGCCGTCGCGAGCAGGCCGGCTGCCACCAGCAGCACGAGAGTGCGCCGGACCGGCGCCTGGATGTGGTTGTTCACGGGTCTGTCCTCCTCATCGACGGGATCACGTGGCTTGATGCGCGCCTTACGTCCGCGCCTTGCGACTTGGCTACTTCCCCGGCACGGCCGAGATGCGGCTGCAGGTATCGATACTGGTCCGGGTCGGGGTGCTGGGCGATCCAGCCCGCGATCTCCGCCCACGTCGGAGCCGAGAGCGAGCCCCCATGGTGCCGTACCGAGAGGCCGGCACAGAGGTTGCCGAACCGGAGGGCTTCCTGCAGCGTCCAACCGGCGACCGTGCCGTAGATCAGGGCGGCGTCGAAAACGTCGCCCGCGCCCGTGGGATCGATGGTGGCCACGTCGATCGCCGGCTCGCGGACCGGGCTCGCCTCGCCCGCCCGCCAGCCGATGGCCCCGTCGGAGCCGCACTTCACCACCACGAGCGGCACCCGCTCCGCGAGCACGTTGCCCGCCGACTCCGGCGAATCCATGCCGGTGTAGGCCATCGCCTCGACGCAGTTCGGCAGGAATGCCTCGACGTGCGCGAGCCCGGCCAGGTCCTCTTCCTCCCACAGCTCGGTCTCGTCCCACCCGACGTCCGCGAAGATGCGCATCCCGGACTCGCGCGCGTGCGCCAGCCAGGTCGGTGCCGTCCGGCCCAGGTACGCGAACACGATCTCCGCCGTGGGGATCGTCGTCTCAAGGAATGCCGTCACGGGAGTGGGCTGCGGCCGCTCGTACGTGACCATGCTCCGGTCCCCCTGGTAGACCAGTGACACCGTCAACGGCGTGGGCCAGCCGTCAAATCGAACAGATCCGCACAGATCCACGCCTTCCTGGTCGGCGAGGATGCGCCAAAGGTAGTCACCGTGCGGGTCGGTCGAGAACGCGGCGTCGAGCCGCACGGCCAGGCCCAGACGCCGCAGCGAGATGGCGAGGTTCGCGACTCCGCCCGGCGAAGCGCCGAATCCCTGGGAACGGACCTCCCTCCCGGGGAACGGCGGTCCCGCCAGGCCGCTGAAGACGAGGTCGAGGTAGACGGTGCCGGTCACCTGCACGTCGGCACGTTCGGATGACGGGCCGTTCTCCGCCAGTGGCAGGGCGAGCACCCTTGCGCCGGCTGCGCGGGCAGCGCCGGCCACGTCCGCAGCGGTACCGCCGTTCACGGGAGACCGATCCGCTGCGAGTCGGAGGCCGGGGTCCCGGTCGGACGGCGAGCGCTCGCGATGGGAGCGGTGCGCCGC
>JACDBP010000127.1 GCA_013694835.1 Chloroflexota bacterium | reverse complement strand
GTGATCATGCTCTCCGGCACGCTGAGCCTGAACCAGATCGTGGTGAACCAGGCCGGCTGGTTCTGGGACTGGTACGTCTTCCAGCAGCCGCTCGCGTTCGTCATCTTCTTCATCGCCGCGACGGCGGAAGGCAACCGGACCCCGTTCGACCTTGCGGAGGCGGACTCGGAGATCGTGGCCGGTTTCGCCACCGAGTACAGCGGGATGCGCTTCGGCTTCTTCTTCTTCGCCGAGTACGTGTCGGTGTTCGTGCTCTCCGCATTGACCGTGACACTCTTCTTCGGCGGCTGGAACGCTCCCGTCGACGGCAACGAGATCCTCCGATGGCTGAACCTGGTGCCGCCGAGTGGAGCGATCGACCTTGGCTCGCTCGGCCTCGGGCTGCTGTTCCTGATCGCCCTGGGACCGCCGGTGCTGATCGTGCTGCTGGCGCTGCCGTTCTGGATGCTCAGGAGCGATCGGTCGTTCCTGCGCTCGCTGCTGGTCGGCTTCCTGCTCTTCAACCTGCTGGTGATGGCTGCCGTCGGCGTCTGGCTCGCGATCAATTTCGAGGCGGCCATCGGGCTGTTCTGGTTCTTCGCGAAGACCTACTTCTTCGTCGTCACCTTCGTCTGGATGCGCGGCACACTGCCGCGGGTGCGCATCGATCAGCTGATGGGTTTCGCCTGGAAATGGCTGCTCCCGGCCTCGGTGCTGAACCTGTTCATCACCGCCATCGCCATCCTCGGCGCCCGGGTCATCAGGGGGGAGCTGACCCTGTGATCCGGCTGCCCGGCCTCGGCATCGTCAGGGGGATGCTGTTCACGTTCCGCAAGATGTTCGAGCCGAAGGTGACCGTCCAGTACCCGGAGGTCATCCAGGATATCTCGCCGAAGCACCGCGGCCGCTTGCTGCTGCTGTACGACGAGTGGGGCGCGCTGAAGTGCGAGACCTGCTTCCAGTGCGCCCAGGCCTGCCCCATCGAGTGCATCGACATGGGCGGCGTCGACACGCGCAACCGCTTCCACGTCCACTGGGGCCCGGCGGAGCAGTACGCCGAGCGGCGCGAGGAATCGGCCCCGCGGCGGGCGGGTCGGGTGGTGCCGGATGCCACGTTTCGCGCCTGGGATCCGATCGACATCACCGGCGTGGAGCGCGTTCTCGCAGAGGTCGACTACGACCCGGCGAAGATGGTGACGATCCTGGAACGCACCCAGGACGCCTACGGCTTCCTGCCGGTGGCAGCACTGCAGCACATCAGCCACTCCACCGGCGCGTGGTACAGCGAGATCTATGGCATCGCCAGCTTCTACGACCACCTTCGCCTGGAGCCGGCGAGCACTCGTACCGTGGGTGTCTGCCGATGCGCCGCGTGCGTCGTGCAGGGGGCGGGACGCATCCGCGAAGCACTGGAAGAGGCGCTGCGCACGGAGCTCGGCGGCACCAGCCCGGACGGCCGGGTCCGGCTGGACGGCATCGACTGCCAGGGCGAGTCCCATCCCTTCGTGACGCTCGACGGACGGCTCCAGCCCGACATGACGGCCGAGCGAGCCACGGCGCTCGCGGCCGAGCTGCGTGGTCCCGTGCCGCATGGCAGGCCTGCCTGATGGCCATCATCAAGGGACCCGCCGAGTGGCGCTCGGTGCTGCTGGCACGTGCCAGTGCGTACGATCCCGATGGGAGCCTTGCCGAAGCGGAGCGGGCCGGTGCCTGGGTGACCTGGAGGAAGACGGCTCCCACCCAGAGCCCGGCATCGATCATCCGGAGCGTGTCCACGGCCGACCTGCGCGGTCGCGGCGGCGCGGGGTACCCCACTGGCAGGAAGTGGCAGACCGTCGCGGCGCAGGGATCGGACCGGCGCTACGTCGTCGCCAACGGTTACGAGGCGGACCCGGGCGCCCAGCTCGATCGGACGCTCATGGAGACCGACCCGCACCTGGTCCTGGAGGGCCTGGCGCTGGCTGCCTTCGCGGTCGGTGCCCGGGAGTCGTTCATCGCCGTCAAGGCGACCTACACGACGGCCGTCCGCCGACTGCGGGCCGCCATCCGGAGCGCCGAGGAGGCCGGCTACATCGGCCAGGACGCGCTGGGGGCCGGTTTCGACCTCCACATCGAGCTGCGAGAGCTCCAGGGAGCCTTCGTGCTGGGGGAGGAGACAGCCCTCCTCAGGTCCATCGAGGGCAAGCGGCCGCAGCCCGATCAGCGCCCCCCGTATCCCGCGGAACGCGGCCTGTGGGACAAGCCGACCGTGGTCAACAACGTGGAGACGCTGGCGGCAGTGCCATGGATCGTCGCCAATGGCGGCGAGGCGTACGCCAAGCTGGGCATGAATGGCCAGGCTGGCACCACGCTGGTCCAGCTCGGCGGCACCGTCAACCGGGCGGGCGTCGCAGAGGTCCCGATGGGCATACCGCTTCGGGACCTGCTCCGGGGCGTGGCCGGCGGAGAGCCTCGTGGCCGGCTCAAGGCACTGTTCATCGGCGGCCCGTCGGGCGGGTTCCTGCCACCGGAGGCACTCGACACCCAGCTCACGCCGGGCAGCCTCAGCGAGATGGGCGCCATCATGGGCTCGGGCTCGATCCTCGCGCTGGATGGGACAACCTGCCTCGTCGACCTGGCGACGTTGATGACCCGGTTCATGGGCGACGAGGCGTGCGGCAAGACGATCCCTTGCCGGATCGGCACCCGGCGGCTCTACGAGATCGGCGAGCGCTACATCACCGGGCGGACCCGGCCCACCGACCAGCAGCTGATGGCCGACCTCTGCTCGGACATCCGGGATGGCGCTCTGTGCGGACACGAGATCAGCGCGACCAATCCCCTGCTGAGCGGGATGCGATACTTCCGCGACGAGTTCGACGCCCACATCCTGCGCGGCGAGTGCCCAGCCGGGGTCTGCCGTCCACTGCCGCCGGTCGCGGCCCAGACACCCGCCGCCGCTCCAGTCAGCCCACGCGCATGAGAGCCCGAGTCCTGCCTGCATGACCGACCTCCTGCCGACCGCCGCCGCCACTGCACCGGACGCTGTCGCCGAGCGCCTGCTCGACACGCAGGCCCCCCAGCGCCCGCAGGTCGCACCTGCCTTCACGGTCGAGGTCGATGGACGCCAGTACACCGGACGCGAGGGGCAGACGATCCTGGAGGTCTGCCGCGACCACGGCATCGAGGTCCCGACGCTCTGCTACGAGCCCAAGCTGCCCGGCTTCGGTGCCTGCCGGATGTGCGTCGTGGAGGTCGAGGGCGAGGATCAGCCGCCGATCTCGTGCTCCAGAACGTGCGAGCCGGGGATGGTCATCAAGACCCAGACAGCGCGCCTGCGCCAGGTCCGCAAGACGAACCTGGAGCTGATCTTCAGCGACCACAACGCCTACTGCCTGCCGCCCTGCCAGAACAAGTGCCCCAGCCACATCGACATCCCGGGGTTCCTCAAGGCGAACACGGAAGGCGACTTCATCGAGTCGGCGCGCATCTTCAAGCGCACCATCCCGTTCCCCTCGGTGCTCGGCCGGGTCTGCCCCGCGCCCTGCGAGGAGCATTGCCGGCGCGATGAGGTCGAGGAGGCCATCGCGATCCGCGACAGCCACCGCTACGCCGGCGACCAGGTCCTCCGGGCGCAGCGCGACGAGGGCATCAAGGCGCCGGTGCCGTTCCAGGTCCAGCCGGCCAGCGGCAAGCGGGTGGCGGTCATCGGTTCCGGGCCCGCCGGCATGTCTGCCGCGTACTACCTGCTCATCGCCGGCCACGAGGTGACCGTCTTCGAGAAGGATCCGGCGCCCGGCGGCATGCTCCGCTACGGGATCCCGCAGTATCGGCTGCCCAAGGTGGAGGTGCTCGAGGGCGAATACGACTCGGTGTGGCAGCTCGGCGGCAAGATCGTCGTGAATGCCGAGCTGGGGCGCGACTTCACGCTGGACACCCTCCAGAACCAGGGCTTCGATTCGGTCGTCGTGGCGATCGGCTGCTACGACACCAACAAGCTGGGGGTTCCCGGCGAGGACGCCGACGGCGTGCTCGACGGCCTCGAGTACCTGCGCATCGCGACGCTGGGGCTGCCCTACCCGGGCCACAAGGGCAAGCGGGTCGTCGTCATCGGGGGCGGCTTCACCTCGATGGACTGCACGCGGACGTCGGTCCGCCAGGGCGCCGCCGAGGTGACGCTCGTGTACCGCCGTGACATGAAGGACATGCCCGCGGCGAACGAGGTGCACGAGGCGCTCGAGGAAGGCGCGCGCGCCATCTTCCAGGCGGCCCCGACGCGGGTGGTGACCGATGCCGCGAACAAGGTCACCGGCGTCGAGTTCCAGCGGATGCGGCTCGGCGAGTCGGATGCGTCTGGCCGACGGCGGCCAGAGCCCGTGGCAGGCACCGAGTTCGTGATCGACTGTGACCGGGTCCTGCTCGCCATCGGCCAGGGACCGGAGCTGGGCTGGCTGGCACGGGGCGCGGCCGGGGTGACCGCCACCAAGAACAAGCGGCTCGCCGCCGACGCGGTCACCTTCGCCACCGGCCGACCCGGCGTCTTCGGCACGGGCGACGTCCGGATCGGCGCTGCGACCGTGGTGCAGGCCAACGCCGAGGGGCGCCGGGCCGCCTACGCCGTCGACGCCTACCTCCAGGGCCAGGACCTCGCATCGATCCGGGCGCGCCAGACGCTCGCCGAACCTCAGCCAGAATTCCTCTCGATCGTCCCCTTCACGAACGAGGTGAAGCAGCCGCGGATCCGCCTCAAGGCGATGGAGGCAGAGGCCCGCAACCGCAGCTACCTCGAGTACGAGCTGCCGTACACCCAGCAGGAGGCGATGGCGGAATCCCAGCGCTGCCTGCAGTGCACCTGCGAGGCGATCGGCTACTGCGATCTTCGGCGTCAGGGGATCGAATACGGCACGACCCTGAAGACCCTGGAGCCGCAGGGCGGCGGTGCCTTCTCCTACCGCTCGGTGCTGGAGAATCGCTTCACCGGCTCGAACCACGACTACATTCGCGATGACAGCCACGCGTTCATCCTGCGCGAGCCATCGCGCTGCATCGACTGCGGGCGCTGCGCCAACGTCTGCAAGGAGGTCGTCGGGGCGGCCTGCTACGACTTCATGCGGACCGGTTTCGACACGCTCGTCACGACGCCGCTGGACATGAGCCTCAATACCACGCCGTGCGTCTCCTGCGGTCGCTGCGCAGAGACATGTCCGACTGGTGCGCTGATGCCCAAGCCGCGGGTTCTGGAGAAGTACGACGTGGACGAGAGCCGCTGCATCCTGTGCGGCATCTGCGTCGACGCGTGCCCCTACGACGCGCTCCGCTGCGGCCCGGACTTCGAGCTGTCGCACGAGAGCCGCGCCGAGCCGATGATCGACCTGATGGCGATCAGCGCCATCGACCGCGACACCGAAGTGACCTATGTCCGCCGCGAGCGCGACTGGATGGACCGGGTCGCGACATCCGGGCGTCCCATCGATCCGGGGCGGATGCTGCCGATGCTGCCGGCCGGCCTGCAGGGCCAGAGCGGGAACGGGCACAGCGCCAACGGCCACGGGAGCATGACTGGCCACGGGAGCACGAACGGCCACGGGAACGCGGACGGCCACGGTCACGGCGGGGCTGGCGGCGGCGGCCACGCCCACCCGAAGTAGCGCGACGGAGTCGAGCGAGTGGCGCTTCCCCCGACCGTCCCCTACTTCGATATCGCCTGGGATGACCTGCTGTTCCTGACGTTCGGCGGCCTGATGCTCGCCGCCGCGCTCGGCGTGGTGCTGGGCCGGAACATCATCCGCTCCGGCCTCGCCATGATCCTGAGCTTCGCGGCGCTCGCCGGGATCTATGCGCTGCTCGGTGCGCCGCTGGTGGCCGCCGCGCAGGTGCTCATCTACATCGGCGCCATCAGCGTCCTGGTGCTGTTCGCGATCATGCTCACGCAGTCCAAGTCGGGCCCCGCGAGCCTGGTGTTCCACCACCAGGCCTGGGCCGCAGCGCTGGCCGCGATCGTGCTCGCACTCCTGCTCGTGTCGATGGTCGCCGGCGCCGAGTGGCCGCGCGCCGTGGCGGAGCGGGTCCACACCGCCACCGGCGATGTGGCGCGCCTCCTGTTCGACGAGTTCGTGCTGCCGTTCGAGGTGGTCAGCGTCCTCCTGCTCGCGGCGGTCATCGGCGGTGTGTTCCTCGCCAAGCGCGAGGACACGGACGTGCCGGAGACCGAGGCCGGGGCGCGCCAGGTAACGCTCGGCTCGGAGCCCGGCGGCGCCAGTGGCCGGGCGGCGAGCGGCATCGCCAGCGCCACGATCGTGGCCGCCGAGGACCTGGGACGCCGCCCATGAGCCAGTCGCTCGACGCCTACCTCGTGCTCGCCTCGCTGCTGTTCTGCATCGGTACCTTCGGTTTCCTCGCGCGACGGAACGCGATCGCGATGCTGATGTCCATCGAGCTGATGATCAATGCCGTCAACCTGGTCATCGTCGCCTTCGGCGCCTTCACGCCGGAGCTCGCCGACCGGGCGTCGGTCATCGCCCTGATCGTGATGGCCGTCGCCGCGGCGGAGGCGACCGTCGGCCTCGCCATCGTCATCGCCATCTACCGCAACCGCCGAACGCCGCTCGTCGACGAGTACCACTCGATGCGGGAGTAGCGGGCGTGGCCGGATGACCACCGACCAGCTCCTCGTCACGCTGCTCCTGGCGCTCCCGATCGGCGGCTTCGCGCTCACCGCGCTCGTGGGTCGGCGGCTCTACCAGCGGGCCTGGATCATCGCCGTCGGCGCCATCGTGGCGACCTGGCTGATCGCGATGTACCTCGTCTACAACACGCTCTTCCTGAACGCCTACGGCGCGCAAGGTCTTCACTTCACGCTCTACGAATGGATCCCCGCCGGCGACTTCCGGATCGAGGCCAACTTCGCGGTCGACAACCTCACGGCGGCCCTGCTCATCGTGGTCTGCACGGTGGGCATGCTGGTCCATGTCTACTCGATCGGCTACATGGCCCATGACCCGGGACGCTGGCGATTCTTCGCCTACCTCAACCTGTTCATGTTCTCGATGCTGCTGCTCGTCCTCGCGGACAACTTCCTGCTGCTGTTCGCCGCGTGGGAGCTGGTGGGGCTCTCGAGCTACCTGCTGATCGGCTTCTGGTACGGACGTCGGTCGGCGGCGCTGGCGGCGAAGAAGGCGTTCCTCGTCAACCGAGTCGGCGACGTGGGCTTCGCGCTCGGCATCATGGCCATCTGGACGACCGTCGGCACGCTGAACTTCCCGGAGGTCTTCGAGCGTATCCCGCTGCTCGCCGAGTCCGGGGTGATCCAGCCGTGGCAGATGACCGGCCTCGCGCTGCTGCTGTTCCTGGGCGCCGTCGGCAAGAGCGCCCAGTTCCCACTCCACGTCTGGCTTCCGGACGCGATGGAGGGCCCAACCCCGGTGAGCGCCCTCATCCACGCCGCGACGATGGTCAACGCCGGGGTGTACATGGTCGCGCGGGCCAACCCGCTGTTCGTGCAGAGTCCCTCGGCGATGTGGCTCATCGCCGGCGTCGGCATCTTCACGGCCATCCTCGCCGCATCCATCGCCTTCACCCAACGCGACATCAAGCGGGTGCTGGCCTACTCCACGCTGAGCCAGCTCGGCTACATGTTCGCAGCGCTCGGCGTGGGTGCCTTCACCGCCGCCATCTTCCATCTCATGACCCACGGCTTCTTCAAAGGCCTGCTGTTCCTCGGCAGCGGCTCGGTGATCCACGGCGTCCACGACGAGCAGGACATGAACCGGATGGGCGGGCTCTGGCGGAAGATGCCCATCACCCACATCACGATGCTCATCGGCGCCATCGCGATCGCCGGCATCCCGCCGCTCGCGGGCTTCTTCAGCAAGGACGAGATCCTGGGGCAGGCCTGGAAGAACGGCTTCGTCTGGGTCTGGGCGATCGGCATCGTCGTGGCGCTGATGACCGCGTTCTACATGTTCCGGCTGATGGGCAAGACCTTCTACGGGCCGAGCAACGTCGACCCCGCCGTTGAGCCGCGCGTCCACGAGTCGCCACGCTCCATGACCGTGCCGCTGCTGCTGCTGGCGATCCCATCGGCGGTGCTGGGCGTCGCGCTCGGTTTCCCGATCGGTGCCGGGCTCATCGAGCAGTGGATGGAGCCCGTCTTCGAGGGCGCGAACGAGGTGCTGGGCCGCGGCCAGGCCGAGCCGTTCCAGGTGCTCGGCCTCGATGGCTTCCTGGCCGGCGCGAGCGTGGCGGTGGCGGTCCTCGGCGTGCTCGCCGCGATGCGCCTGTTCGGCTTCCGGGTGCCACTACTGGGCCTGCAGGCGAAGCCGCGCCCGGCCGTCGTGGAGCGGCTGACCGACCGGCTGCGGCCGCTGTACACGGGCTCGTTCCATAAGTGGTTCTTCGACGACCTGAACGACCTGATCTTCGTCCGCGCCGGCGGGTTGGTCGCGCGTGGGCTCTGGTGGTTCGACGTGCACATCATCGATGGCGCGGTCAACGGCGTCGCCGGCCTCACGCAGCGGTCGGGCCGCGGACTGCGTCACATCCAGACGGGCCGCGTGCAGAACTACGCCCTGGGCATCGCGCTCAGCCTCATCGTCGTCGCCGTGGGCTACTTCGTGGCAGGAGGGCGCTAGCGGTGACCGAGCTGCCGATCCTGACGCTGGTGACCTTCTCGCCGTTGATCGGCGCGCTGCTGATCGCCTTCATCCCGCGCCACAACGTCCAGCTGGTCCGATGGGCGGCGCTGGCGACGGCTCTCGTCAGCTTCGCGCTGTCGCTGGCGCTGCTGCCCGCCTTCGACGCGCGCCAGGCAGGCTTCCAGTACGTGGAGCAGCTCGACTGGATCCCCGCTTTCGGCATCCAGTACAAGCTCGGCATCGACGGCATCTCGCTCGTCCTCGTCGTGCTCACCACGACCCTCAGCTGGATCAGCATCCTGGCCAGCTTCGGGCCCATCAAGGACCGGGTGAAGGAGTTCATGATCTCCTTCCTCATCCTCGAGGTGGGCATGATCGGCGTCTTCACGGCGCTCGATCTGTTCCTGTTCTACATCTTCTTCGAGGTCGTGCTCGTGCCGATGTATCTCATCATCGGCATCTGGGGCGGCGCGAACCGCATCTACGCGACGATCAAGTTCGTGCTCTACACGCTCGCCGGTTCGCTGCTGATGCTAGTGGCGATCCTGGCCACCGCGTTCGCCTTCCAGGCAGGGCACGGCGGGGACTGGGCGGGCGCCTTCGACTACGAGCAGTTGCGCCAGTTCGGGTTCGACATCACCCTCCAGCTGTTCGCCTTCGGCGCCTTCTTCCTCGCCTTTGCGATCAAGGTCCCGATGTTCCCCTTCCACACCTGGCTTCCCGACGCGCACGTGGAGGCTCCCACGGCGGGCTCGGTGATCCTGGCGGGTGTCCTCCTGAAGCTGGGCGGCTACGGGTTCATCCGCTTCGCCGTGGGCATGTTCCCCGACGCGGCGCAGTCCTACGCACCGTGGATCATCGGCCTGTCGCTCATCGCCATCATCTATGGGGCGATCGTGGCGCTGGTGCAGCCGGACATGAAGAAGCTGATCGCCTACAGCTCTGTGAGCCACATGGGCTTCGTGACGCTGGGCATCTTCATCTTCCAGCAGCAGGGCATGGAGGGGGCGATCCTCCAGATGGTCAATCACGGCATCATCACCGGCGCCCTTTTCCTGTGCGTCGGGGTGCTCTACGAGCGGACCCATGACCGGACCATCGCCAAGATGGGCGGCCTGGCGGCGCGGACGCCGGTCTATGCCGCGATCTTCGGCTTCTTCATGCTCGCCTCCATCGGGCTGCCCGGTCTGGCCGGATTCGTGGGCGAGTTCCTGGTGTTCGTCGGCACCTTCGCGGTCTCGCCGGTGGCCGCCTTCAGCGCCACCATCGTGATGACCGTCGGGGCGGCGTACCTGATGTGGATGTACCAGCGGCTCATCTTCGGCGAGGTCTCCGACTTCCTGAAGGGCCTGGGGCACCACCTGACCGACATGACGCCGACCGAGCTGGTGACGCTCACGCCGCTCGTGGCACTGACCGTGATCTTCGGCCTCTTCCCGGGCCTCGTGCTGGAGCTCATCCACGTGCCGGTCGATGGCATCCTGCTCCAGTTCCGCGACGCGACGGCCGGGGTGGCCCCGTGAGCGCGCAGGAGTGGTTGGCCATCGGGCCGCTGCTCGCCGTCTTCGCGCTCGCGATGCTGGCGGTCGTGCTGGACATCGCTCGGCCCGGCCGCGACCGCCTGGTCACCGGCGTGATGGTCGTCGGGCTGCTGGGCGCGATCGCGCTCACCGGATACACCGCGTGGTATTTCGGCGGCGGGGAGGTGGAGGTCTTCGGCGGCGCCTATGTCCGCGACGCCCTGACCAGCTTCCTCGACCTCCTGTTCCTCTCGATCGCCCTGCTGACGATCCTCTTCTCGCCCGACTACCTGCATCCGCGCAGGCTGCCGATGGCGGAGTACGCCTCGACACTCATGTTCGCCATCAGCGGCGCGATGCTGCTGGGTGCGGCGCGCGACCTGCTGGTGCTGTTCCTGGCATTGGAGCTGCTGGTGCTGCCGGGCTACATGCTGGCCGGTTACGCCAAGCGCGACGGGCTCTCGACCGAGGGCGCGATCAAGTACTTCCTGCTGGGCTCGTTCTCCAGCGCCATCTTCCTCTTCGGCCTGGCGCTGGTCTGGGGGTTTGCCGGATCGACGCGCATCCCGGAGGTCGCGGCCGTCCTCACCAGCCTCGATGGCGCCGTCTCCCTGACGCCGGCACTCACGATGGGCCTCGCGCTGCTGACGGCCGGCGTCGCCTTCAAGATCGCGGCCGTGCCGTTCCACTACTGGACGCCCGATGCGTACCAGGGCTCCCCCACGCCCGTGACCGGCTACCTCTCGGTCGGTCCCAAGGTCGCTGCCTTTGCGCTGATCCTGCGGCTGTTCGTCGATGCGCTGGCCCCGCTCAAGGCGGACTGGGTGCCCTTCATCGTGGTGCTGGCGGCGCTGACGATGACGCTCGGCAACCTCGTCGCGCTGACCCAGGACAACATCAAGCGGATGCTGGCCTACAGCTCCATCGCCCACACCGGGTACATCCTGGTCGGCCTCGCGGCCTATGCGGCGGCGCCGCCTGGCAGCGACACGGAGCGGGCCGGCCTGGAAGCGCTCCTCTTCTACAGCGCGGCCTATTCATTCATGAACCTCGGCGCGTTCGCGGTCGTTACGGCCCTCCAGAAGCGCACCGGCGTGACCAGCCAGATCACCACGTTCGCCGGGCTGGGACGGCGGGCGCCGCTGCTCGGCGCATTGATGTTCCTGTTCCTGCTGTCGCTCACCGGGATCCCGCCGCTGGCCGGCTTCTGGGCCAAGGCCTACGTGATCATCGCCGCCGTGCAGGTGGACAGCCCATGGCTCATCGGCCTCGCGGTCCTCACGGTCCTGAACGCCGCGGCGGCCGCGTTCTACTACCTGCGCATCGCCGTGGTGATGTACATGGGAGAGCCGTCCGAGCAGACGGCCCCCGTCCAGGTCGGGCGGCTGGTCTCGGCGGGCCTCGTCCTGTCGGCCGTCGCGACGATCCTCATCGGTCTCGTGCCCGGTCCGGTCATCGCATTCGCCCAGGAGGCCGCGCGGGCGCTCCTCTAGGGAGCGGCTGACTGATGCAACGCCGCCGCGACGAGGGGCTGCACCCCACCAAGGACGCCCAGGGCGATCGGCTGCGCGAGTACCTCCGGCTGCTGGTGCCGGACGGCCAGCGCCTGACCGTCGTCTCGAACCGGGGACCGCTGACCTTCAGCCACCGAGGTGGGACCTGGCGGGCGACGCGTGGCTCGGGCGGGCTGGTGACGGCGCTCGCCGAGCTCGGCCGGATCGCCCCCGTGACATGGGTCAGCACGGCCATGAACCCGGGCGATCGACTGGCCGCCCGTGCGCTCGGCGATGGTGGGTCGGGCGGCGGTGACCTCGAGGAGCTCATCCGCGCCCAGCTGCCCGATCAGGACCTGCGGCTCGTGCTGGCAGACGTCAGCGACGAGGCCTACGACCTCCACTACGCCACGGTCTCGAACCCGTTCCTCTGGTTCATCCAGCACCGCCTCTACCAGCTGCCGTACGAACCCAAGGTCGATGACCGCCTCATCCAAGCCTGGCGCGATGGCTACCGGGTCGTCAACGAGGCGCTGGCACGGTCCGCGGTCGCCGCTGCCGGCAGGGGTCGACCGGTGGTGCTGCTCCAGGATTACCACCTCTACCTGGCGGCCGGGGCTGTTCGCGCGGCGAGGCCGGAGAGCCTGCTGCTCCACTTCAACCACATCCCGTGGCCCTCGCCCGACTACTGGGAAGTCCTGCCGCAGGCGCTCCGGCGAGCGATCTGCGAGGGACTCCTGGAGAACGACATCGTCGGCTTCCAGACGGACCGGTACGCGACGAACTTCCTGGGCACGGTCGATGCGTTCGTGCGAGACGCGCGCGTCGACCCGGCGGGACGGAACGTTCGCTGGCGCGGCCGGACGATCTGGGTGCGGGCCTACCCCATCTCGCTCGATCCGGCCTCGCTCGTGCGCCTCGCCCGCGGGCCGGCGGTCGCGGCACACCGCGCGGCGCTCCAGGTGCGGCTCGCACGCGCAGGCGGGCCAAGACTGGTCGTCCGGGTCGATCGACTGGAGCCGTCCAAGAACGCGCTCCGCGGTTTCCTCGCCTTCGAGGCGCTGCTCGCCAGGCGCCCCGACCTGCGCGCGCGGGTCCGTTTCCTGGCGATCCAGTCGGCCAGCCGCGAGAATTTGGCCGAGTACGCCGACTACGCCACGGCTGTCCGCGAGGTCGTCGCCCGCGTCAACGGCATGGGCGATCCGGACGAGGCCCCGATCTGGATGCTCGACGGGAGCGACTACGCGCTGGCCATCGCGGCACTCCAGCTGGCGGACACGGTCCTGGTGAACCCGATCGCGGACGGCATGAACCTCGTCGCCAAGGAGGCCGTGCTCGTGGCCGACCCGGTGCTGGTGCTGTCGGAGACCGCGGGCGCCGCCGAGCAGCTGGCATCGGATGCGCTGATGGTCACCGCCGCGGACGTCGCCGGCACGGCCCGGGCGCTCGAGCGGGCACTGGCGATGTCCCTCGACGAGCGGATGCGTCGGGCTCGTCGGTTGCGGGCGAGCGTCCGCGAGGAAGACCTGGAGTGGTGGCTCGGACGTCAGCTCCGGGACCTGACTCGCGTCGCGACCGGCCAGCGCCCGCCGTCGCGTCAGCTGCGAGACACGCTGCGCGGCTTCGAACCGGTGATGGAGGGATCCACGACCGGCTGAGCGGTCGCCTCAGCGAGCGGGGTCGGCGCGCAGGCCTCTGGCCAGCGCGGCCAGGAATCGGGCCGCCTCGACCGGGGCGGCCAGCAGCACGTCGGCCGCTTCGGCGACCTCACGGGGTGCCTCCGCGAATGCCTGGACGGCGATGGCGGCGCCGTCCGTCGTGCCCGCGTCGCGGGCTGAACGCAGCGCTGCAAAGGCCAGCGCATCGCTGCGGTCGTCGCCGAGCATCAGGGTCAGCCGCGGCTGGATCTCCGCGATGAGTTCTGCCATCGCCTCGCCCTTGGCGACGACACCGGGCGGCCGCAGCTCCAGGACGCGCCGGCCCGGGAATCGAACCAGCAGTCGGCCGGGATCCAGCGCGTCGACGGCGTCCGCGACCCGCCGCCCGGCGAGCAGCGTGTCGGGTGCACTTCGGTAGTGGAACGCAACGGCCGGTGCCTTTCGCTCCACGACCAGCCACGGCTCCGTGATGAGGCGTGGCAGCTCCGCGGCCAGTCGCTCGGCCGTGTCGCCGTAGATACTCGGCGAAGGCCGCGTCGCGACCCGCATCGAGTCGGCCCGCTGGCGGCGAACCAGGGCGCCGCGCTCCAGCCCGTGGTTGCCGAGGTACAGGGCACCGCCGACGCGCACCCGACCCGCGACGTCGGCCGCCGTCCGTCCCGAGAGGATGGCGACGTGCACCCCCGGCACGCTGACCAGCCTCCGCAACGCGCGCCGGGCGAGCGGCACGATGAACGCACCCCACGGATCGGGGTTGATCGGGCTGAGCGTGCCATCGAAGTCCGAGACGACGAGCACCGGGCGCGACCGCAGCAGCGGTGCCACCAGCCCCAGCGCGCCCGCAGCGCGGACCGCCACCGGCGGTCGTGCCATGGCATCTTCCGGGCGCCCGACCGCCGGGAACACCGCGGGGCCTGGACCGCTCGCCGAGGTCACCAGCCGCTCACGGCTCGAACGACGCCGTCGGCACCACCGTTCGCAGACCGTCAAGCAGGATCTCGGGGCCGGCGCCGCCGTAGACGACGCCACGGATGCGCCCGTCCCCGTCGAGCCAGAAGTGGATCGGCAGGGCCAGCGCACGCCAGTCCTCCGCCGCCTGACCGTCGCGGTCCAGCCCCACGGGGAGCGTAAGAGCGAGCGAGGCGACGAACTCCTGGATGACCGGCTCCGGCTCCTGCACGTCGACCAGCAGGATCGTGAAGTCGTCGGGGTAGGCAGCCTGGATGCGCTCCATCAACGGCAGCTCGTCGACGCATGGCGGGCAGTAGCTGGCCATGAAGTTGACCCACACCGGTTTGCCCCGCAGCAGCGCCGTGTCGATGCGGCCCTCGTCGCCGCCCAGCCCGTCCAACGAGAGTGGCGGCGCCACGTCACCGATGCGGAGCCCGATCTCGGGACTCTCGCCCGGCGAAGGGAAACGGGTCGGCTGCACGGTGGCACCGGTGACGGTTGCGTTCGGCGTGCGGGTGGGTCGGCTCGTCGGCGACGGCGACGGGCTGAGGCCCGAGCTTGCTCCGGGCGCCGGGCTCGGCGTTGCGC
>JACDBP010000104.1 GCA_013694835.1 Chloroflexota bacterium | reverse complement strand
GACATGTACCACCTGCTTCGACCGCTGCTCAAGCAGACGGTCACGTATCGCTACACGCGCGCCGGCAGCGTCATCTCCCGCGGGACCGGCTGGGTGGAGCGCGTCGTCGTCGACCGCCCATCGATCTCATCGTTCTTCACGCCGCTCTCCATCTGCCTCAACGTCGACTCGTTCGAGCATCTCGAGTTCGAGACGCGCCCCGACCAACTGCTCGTCTACACGCTGGTCCAGGGTGATGAGCGGGTCGCCATCGAGTACGCGGCGGTCAACGGGCGCGCCGAGACAGAGGAGCCGGAGCAGCAGGCGTTCCGCTTCGGATCAGGCTCCGGCGAGTACGTTCAGATGGAGCTCGGCGCATTCGGCGGCGGCGAGGCATCCGGGTTCGGCGCCCAGGCCGGAGGCGAGCAACCAGGAGACACCACGGGAGACTGATCGGGGGCTTCGGGAGCGGTAACGAAGCCGGCACGGGCAGCGCCGGCCGGGACGCGAGGGGCGGTGTGGCCGTCCCCGTGCAGGGTCGGCACGGACGAGGGAGGTGCGAGTCGGTGGACGCGATCGCCAGCTACTTCAAATTCGGAGAACGTGGGACCACCTTCAACACCGAGTTGAAGGCGGGCGTCACGACCTTCCTGGTGATGGCGTACATCATCATCGTCAACCCCAGCATCCTCGCCGCGGCCGGCATCGACCCCGTCGCCGCCGCCGCCGCGACCGCTCTGGTGGCCGGCGTGCTGTCGATCGCCATGGGCCTCGCATCGAACTACCCCATCGCGCTCGCGGCAGGCCTCGGCATCAATGGCGTCGTCGCCTTCTTCCTGGCCCAGCCGCGCGAGAACGGCGGCCTCGGTCTCACCGCAGCCGGCGCGATGGGCGTCATCGTGCTCGAGGGACTCGTCGTCCTGGTCCTTGTCCTGGTCGGCCTCCGAGAGGCGATCATGAACGCGGTCCCCACCTTCCTCAAGCGGTCCATCGCCGTCGGCATCGGGCTCTTCATCCTGTTCATCGGCTTCGTGGATGCGGGATTGATCATCCGCCCGGCAGCCGGACCGGTCCCAGTGGCCTTCGTCTTCCCGAACTCCGCCGCGCACTACCTGACGTACCTGGGCCTGCTGATCACGGTCGTCCTGTACGTGCGAAAGGTGCCCGCCGCGCTGCTGCTGAGCATCGTCATCACGACGAGCATCGCCATCCTCATCGGCGTCGTGCCGGTACCGCCCGATCTCGTCCAGGCTCCGAAGTTCGACACCATCGGTGCCTTCGACGTCACCAACGTCTTCGCGGTCACTGGCGTCCTCGTGGCGATCCTGACGATCTTCACGCTGATGCTCACCGACTTCTTCGACACGATGGGCACCGCGACCGCCATCGCCGAGCAGGCGGAACTCACGACCGAAGAGGGCCGCGTCCCGGGCATCGGCTCGGTGCTGCTGGTGGACTCGGTCGGCGCTGTCGCCGGCGGCGCGGCCGGTATCAGCTCCAACACGTCATTCATCGAGAGTGCGGCGGGTGTCGCGGAAGGCGGCCGGACCGGCTTGACGGCGGTGGTCGTGGGCGTGTTGTTCCTGCTGGCGATCCCGCTCACGCCCCTCGTGGCGCTCGTGCCTTTCGCGGCGACGGGCCCCGTCCTCATCCTGGTCGGCTACTTGATGGCGACGCTCATCAAGGGCATCGACTTCAACGATGTCGAGGTCGGGCTGCCGGCGTTGCTGACGATCGTGCTCATGCCCCTCACGTTCAACATCACGATCGGCATCGGGGCAGGGTTCATCAGCTTCGTCGTCATCAAGCTGGTTCGCGGCAAGATGGCCGACATCCACCCGCTGATGTGGCTCGTCGCTTTCGCGTTCCTCATCTACTTCGCCCAGGCGCCACTCACCACGCTGTTCGACCAGATCTCCGGCCGGCCCGTCTGATCCGGCGCACCGGGCGCCACGTCACCCGCGTCACGGCCGAGTGGGCAACGCCCGGTACCATTCCGGCGATGTTCGAGCGAACCGTGCTGCCGGAGGGGCCGCGCGTAATCTCCGCCCGCCTGCCCGGGACGCGGTCCCTTGCCGTCGCCGCGTACGTGCTCGCCGGCAGCCGGACTGAGAGCCGCGAGCGGTCCGGGGTCGCCCACTTCATGGAGCATCTGACGTTCAAGGGGACGCAGGCGTACCCCTCGACGCGCGCGGTGTCGGAAGCGATCGAGGGCATCGGCGGCATGTCCAACGCGGCGACCGACCGGGAATCGACCGTCTACTGGACCAGGCTTCCGGTCCGTGAGGCGGAGCGGGCAGTCCAGGTCCTCGCTGAGCTCACCGTCCGTCCGCTGTTGCGCGACGAGGACATCGCCCGGGAGCGCGACATCATCGTCGAGGAGATCCGCTCGTACCGCGACGATCCCGGGCAGTATGTCTTCAACCTGTTCGACGAAGCGTTCTTCGGGGACTCGCCGCTCGGCTGGGAGATCGCCGGCGACGAGGAGTCGGTCCGGTCGATGCCGGAGGCGGCGATCCGCGACTTCTGGGCGGCGGCCTACCGCCCGGCAAACATCGTCGTGGCCGTAGCGGGCGATATCTCGCACGACGTCGCCGTGGACCTTGTCCGAGGAGCTTTCGGCACCGGAAACGGCGTCGTGCCCGACTTCATGGCCGCTCCGCCTGGGCCGGTCGGGCCCCGGTTCCGGTTGCTGCATCAGAAGGTGGCGCAGGCGCACCTCTGCCTCGGCGTGCCGGCACTCGCGCGTGACCATCCCGACACATGGACCCTGGAGCTGCTCACGACGATCCTTGGCGACGGCTCGAGCAGCCGCCTCTTCCTGAAGGTCCGAGAGGACGCCGGCCTGGCCTACGACGTCCACGCGTTCCAGACCGACCTCGCCGACTGCGGCACGCTCCAGATCTACGCCGGCGTCGATCCCGGTCAGATGACCGAGGCACTGGCGGCGATCCTGGGCGAGCTCGCGCGCCTCAGGGACGAGACGGTCGAGCCCGGCGAGCTGGACAAGGCACGCGCCTACGCCAAGGGGCGGCTCGAGCTGCGGCTCGAGGAGAGCCGCCACCTTGCCTCCTGGTTGGGTGTGCAGGAGGCACTGCACGACCGGGTGCTGACGTTGGACGAGGCCCTTGCAGCACTCGATGCGGTCACCGCAGCTGACATCCGGTCGCTCGCCGGTCGGCTCTTCCGCGAGGAGGTCCTGACGCTCGCGGTGATCGCTCCCGCACGCCGCGGGCGGGCGCTCGACCAGTCGCTTCGATTGCCGTGAAGGACGACACGCCGATCGGCGACGCCGCCATGGCGCGGGAGGCCACCGAGCGACCGGACGAGCCCGCGTACGGGCCTGCCGAGGCATCGACCGCGTCCCGGACCGACGGGTCCATCGACCGACCCGCGAACGTGCCGCCTACCATCTGGTCGACGGCGGCTGACGCGCTCGAGGACGAGGCACGGCCCTGGTCCGCCGCAAAGGGGTCCGAGGTCGAGGCTCCCGACACGCCAGCCCCCGAGCCAGCCAGTGCGTCCGTCGCGCGCGCCCCGTCACGGCGGGGCGCCCCGGCCGTGGTCGCACGTTCGCTCGACGGGCGTCTCGCCCGGCTCCACCTCCGGGGAAGCTCGATCACGCTTGCGCGTGCGGAGCTGGAGACGATGGCGGGACTCGGCACCCTGGATCGCGAAGCGCTCGCGGACCTGGCCGAGGCCCGCTGGCGGAGCGGCGACCTCGTCGGCGGGGGGGAAGCGGCCCGAGCCCACCTCGACGCCGGCGGCACGGAGCCGCTGGCGATGGT
>JACDBP010000095.1 GCA_013694835.1 Chloroflexota bacterium | reverse complement strand
ATCACCGGCGAGTGCGGCGTCGAGGATGGCGTCGGAGATCTGGTCGGCCATCTTGTCGGGATGGCCCGCCACGGTGGCGGGGCGTTCTCCGGCAAGGATCCGTCCAAGGTGGACCGTTCCGCGGCCTACGCCGCGCGCTGGGTCGCCAAGAACGTCGTCGCGGCAGGTCTCGCGGACCGTTTCGAGATCGAGCTGTCGTACGCCATCGGCATCGCCCGCCCGCTGTCGATCTCGATCGAGACGTACGGCACCGGCAAGCTGGACGACCGCCGCATCCTCGAGCTGATCAGCGCCCACTTCGACCTGCGTCCGGCCGCGATCATCGACGCCCTCCAGCTGCGCCGCCCTATCTACCGCCAGACCGCCGCCTACGGCCACTTCGGCCGGCCGGACCTGGACCTGCCGTGGGAGCGCACGGACCGCGCCGAGGCGCTCGCATCGGACGCGGGGCTTGTCGCGCCCGAATCGGAGCGTGAGACCGCCGCCGTCTGACCCAAGGGCGGCGCCCTCAGGTGGAAAGACGGAGCGGCGTGACGTCCCGCCGCCGGCTCAGGCCGGATCGGCCGGCTCGACGTAGAGGCCGTGCACGGCCTCGTTCACGTTCCGGGAGTGGCCGTAGCAGTCCACCAGCCGACCACTCGCCTCGTCGATCTCCAGGATCGAGGCCGGCGACAGCCCGACGTACAGCCGTCCGTCCGCCCGGGCCAGCCCCCGGACGAAGAGCGGGCGTGCAACGACGGGACGGCCGAGGCCCATCCGACGTCGGATGCGGGCCACCGGGGAGACGCGACCGAACGATCGGTCGAGGTCCTGGACCCATGGGAAGCTCATCAGGTCGATCGTCCGGACAAGGTCACCGGACGCGAGGTCGAAGAAGCGGATCGTCCGACCGTACGTGTCGTTGACGATCGCCACGCGCTCCTCGGTGACGACCAGGTTATGGGCGCGGTGGAGCGATGGATGGCGCACCAGGACCTTGCCGCTGTCCAGGTCGGCGATCACGGCCTGCGAGTGGAATAGCGCCAGCAACCTGCCCCCGCGGGCGTTGACGGCGTTCAGATGGAGGTGGCGCGGATCCGTCGACTCCACGGGCTCCAGGTGGCGCCCCCTGTTGTCGGCGGACTTGTCGATGGGGCGCGGGGCGACACCGAGGGCCGCCTGGATCCCAGGGTGCTCGCGTGGCCAGCGCTGGTCGAGGATCTCGCCGTTGTCCACCCGGACACGAAGGGCCGCGTCCACGGCCGTCGAGGCGATCCAGATCGAGGCACCGTCGCCGGTTGCATCGACCTCGTGGATACCGACCATGAGCCCGTTGCTGGCGCGGCCGCGCAGCTCCAGACCCGGCCCGAACCGCAGCAGCGTGTGGTAGCTGGCGACGACGAGGTCGTCTCCGACCCGCGCGATGCCGCGGCCGCCACGGGTGTTGCCGCGCGGGTTGAGATCCTCGAAGGACGGGTCGGTCGGCGCGATGACGGTGGTGCTCTCCACGCGCTTCGTCGCCCAGTCAAGGCTGACGAGCGTGCCACCCTGGCTCGGCGGCGCTGCGCGGATGACGGTGCTGAAGTACAGCCGCAAGCTGCCGATCCCTCCATCCCTCCCAGCGCTCGTCGGTGTCCGGCGGGCTGCACGAGCCTCGAAGGCAACTATCCCATCTCCCGCGACCCGGGCTCAGCCGCGCGGCGCTCCTACAATGCCGCGATGTACGCCGTGATCCTCGCGGGCGGGGGCGGGACCCGACTCTGGCCCCTCAGTCGCGTCGCGCGGCCGAAGCCGTTCCTGCCGCTGCTGGGCGGGGATAGCCTCCTCCAGCGGACCGTCGCGCGACTCTCACCGCTGGTCCAGGCGGACGATATCTACCTGGTCACCGACGAGCGCCACGGGCCGCTGGTCCGGGAGCAGCTGCCGGACGTGCCCGCCGCGAATCTCGTGCTGGAGCCTGTCGGGCGCAACACCGCGGCCGCGGTGGCCCTCGCGGCGCTCATCATCGAGCGACCGGAGGACGAGGTGATGCTCGTCCTGCCCGCTGATCACCGGGTGACCGACGAGGCGGCGCTTCGGCGGGCCCTCGGCGCAGCTGGATCCCTGGCGTCTGAGGGCCGCCTCGTGACGCTCGGCATCCGTGCCACGCTCGCGGAGACGGGCTACGGCTACATCGTTGCGAGCGGTGCCGGCGAACGCCGTGAGGGGCTGCCGACCTTCACGGTGGAGCGTTTCGTCGAGAAGCCGTCCCCCGAGCGGGCGGAGGAGCTGTTGGCCGGCGGCCGCGCACTATGGAACGCGGGGATCTTCCTCTGGCGGCGCGATGCTGTACGCGAGGGACTGCGACGGCACGCACCGCACGTGACCGGGCCGCTGGAGGAAGGGCTCGCTGCCGGGCGGTCGCTGGCGGAGATCTACCCGCACGTGCCAGCGACCTCCATCGACTACGCGCTCCTGGAGCCGGCTTCGGTCGAAGGTGCGGTGTCGGTCGTGCCGGCGGACGTCGGCTGGAGTGACGTCGGATCGTGGGCGGCACTGCTGGATGCCCGGGCGGAGGAGGGTGGGCCTCGGCGGGTCGTGGGCGACGGCGAGACGATGGACGAAGGCTCGGAGGATGTGCTGGTCCATTCGGCCGGCGGACGGCTCGTCGTCACGGTGGGCCTGCGGGGTACCATCGTGGTCGATACACCGGACGTGGTGCTCGTCTGCGCCCGGGAGCAGGCGCAGGACGTCAGGCGCGTCGTTGACAGGCTCGTGGCGGCAAAGGAGAGCGACCACCTGTGACCGAGACCGCAGCAAAGGCGGCTCCCGGCGACGGGGCGGCCCGGACGGCTCCGTCGAGTGGCGAAGCCACGGTCGAGACCCCGGCCCAGTCTTCGCAGGCGCCCGTTCCGGCAGAGGCATCGGCCCCGCCCAGCGCGAGCGCTCCGACACCGCCGATCGTGTTCGGCACGGACGGTTGGCGGGCGCGGGTCGCCGACGAGTACACCTACGAGAACGTCCGTCGCTGCGCCGAGGGCGTGGCCCAGTACGTGCGTGACCAGGGCACCGTCGCGAAGGGTGTCGTGGTCGGCTACGACCGCCGCTTCGCCTCGGAATTCTTCGCCCAGGCCGCTGCCGAGGTGCTGCTCGCCTTCGACATCCCGGTCATGTTCGCCTTGGACCCGATCCCGACGCAGATGACGTCTTACGAGGTCGTGGAGCGAGGCGCCGCCTGCGGCGTGATGATCACCGCCTCGCATAACCCGTGGACGGACAACGGCTTCAAGGTCAAGTCGCCGACCGGAGCGGCCGCCGGGCCTGAGATCCTGAGGGTGCTCGAAGGCACGATTCGCGCCCGCAGTGGTGCCCAGCCGCCACGTCGCCCGTTCGCGGACGCCGAGGCCGCGGGCCTGGTCGAGCGGATCGACCCGTTCACGGGCTACGTCAAGTACGTCGAACGATCGCTCGATCTCGGGGCGCTCAGGGCTGCCGACATGTCGATCCTCGTCGAGCCGATGTGGGGCTCGGGAGCCGGCTGGATCACGCGCCTGCTGAGCGGCGGCCGCATCCGGGTCACCGAGCTCCACCAGGAGCGCAACCCGTGGTTCGGCGGCGTCAACCCCGAGCCGATCCGTCCCAACATCGACGAGGCGCTCGGCATCCTGCGCGGCGGCGGGTACGACCTCGGGCTCCTCCTGGACGGCGATGCCGACCGCGCAGGCGCCGCGGACGAACAGGGCACGTTCATCCACCAGCTCCAGGTGATGGGCCTGCTGATGTACTACCTGCTGGAGCATCGCGGCCTGCGCCAGCCGGTCGTCTCGACCATCAACGAGACGTCGATGGTCGGCCGCCTCGGGGAGCGCTACGGCGTCGACGTCCACGAGACGCCGGTCGGTTTCAAGTACGTCGGCCCCAAGATGATCGAGACCGGCGCGATGATGGGCGGCGAGGAGTCCGGCGGGTACGGCTTCGGGATGCACCTCCCGGAGCGCGACGGCATCTATGCCGACCTGCTCCTCCTGGACCTGTTCCGGCTGGAACGGGAAGCTGGGCGCTGGCCGGTGTCAAGAGCGGTGGACCATCTCCACGAACTCGCGGGGCCATCGTTCTACCTGCGCACCGATCTCCACGTGGACCGCGCCGCGTATCCGGCCCTCAAGGAGCGGCTGCTGATCGAGCTCCGAGCGGCGGCGCCGGAGGCGATGGCAGGGCAGGCGGTCGTACGAACCGACCCGCTCGACACCAACGACGGCTTCAAGTTCTGGCTGGAGGACGGCTCGTGGCTGCTGGTTCGCTTCAGCGGCACCGAGCCACTGGTGCGGATCTATGCAGAGGCGACCAGCGCCGAGCTCCGCGATACGATCCTCCGCGCAGGCAGCGCGCTCGTCGGCGGGGTCTGAGCGCGGTGGCCACTCGGCTGGGCGGCGGGATCCTCGATGACATCGGGGCGGTCTCGCGCCTGGATGCGGGAGGGATGCTCAGCGCGGTCGGCTCGCTGCCCGAGCAGATCCGCGACGGCTGGATCCGATCGCGGGCGTTGTCCCTGCCGGATGCGTATCGCCAGGTGCGGAGCGTCGTGGTGCTCGGCATGGGCGGCTCGGCCATCGCCGCGGACCTCGTGCGCGGGGCGTTCAACGATCGCCTGACCGTTCCGCTGGCGACAGTCCGCGACTATGAGCTGCCGGCGTGGGTCGGGCGGGAGACGCTGGTGGTGGCGTGCTCATACAGCGGCTCGACGGAGGAGACCATCAGTGCCCTCACGACGGCCCTCGAGCGCCGCTGTCCGGTGGCGGTCATCACGACCGGCGGAGCCCTCCATGACGTCGCGCGCCGCGCTGCCCTGCCGCTGCTCGCCTTCCCCGGTGGCGGTCAGCCGAGGGCCGCCATCGGCTATGGCTTGGTCCTGCTGAGCGGGCTCCTGGAGCGGGCCGGGCTCCTGGCGGTGGCCGACTCGGACCTGGCCGACGCCGAGCGGGCCGCGGCCGCCACCGTCGAAGGATGCGGACCGGACGTGCCCACCGAGCGCAACCTCGCCAAGCAGCTGGCCTGGACCCTGGTCGACCGCCTGCCGGTGATCGAGGCGAGCGGCTTCCTGGCAGCAGCCGCCCGGCGTTGGAAGACGCAGCTCAACGAGAACGGCAAGTCCTTCGCGACCTACGAGGAGCTGCCCGAGGCGACCCACAACGCCGTCGTAGGATATGCGCAGCCGGAATCGATCCGGGATCATCTGTACGTGGTGTTCCTCGCCAGTCCATCGGACCACCCCAGGAACAGCCTCCGCGCGTCGCTCTCGGCAGAGCTCCTGGGCATGGAGCAGATCGCCCACCAGGTCGTGCCCGTCCGTGGCGATGGCCGGCTCGCTCAGACGGTCGCTGCGATCGCACTCGGCGACTACGTGAGCACCTACCTCGGCATGCTCTACGGCCTGGACCCCTCGCCGGTCGAGGCGATCAGCACCATCAAGACGCGCCTCCTTGAACGGGATCAGGACAGCGAGGACTGATCGCCCGGGGGAACTTCTCAGCGCGCCCCGGATGGCTGGATCACGGGCCGAAAAGGACCGGCAAATGGTCGCAGGAGACCAGCCGCGGGTGTACGCTACGGGCAGGTTCGCCGCCCACGGATCCGCTTCGGGAGCGACCGTCGCGGCGGAACCGCAGGAGGTACCAGCTCCATGCATTCCAGCCTCATCGGCAAGATCGAGAAGGCGAATCGCTACGCGCGCGAGACCGACCGGATCATGTTCGATCAGCTCTCGCTGACCTTCCGCGGCGATAATGACACCCACCGGGTGGCCTTCGAGGCCGATCGCTGGCAATGCAACTGTCACTACTTCGAGACCTGGAGCACCTGCGTCCACGTACTCGCGATCCAGAAGATCCTGGGGTCGATGCTGCCCGAATCCGCGCAGACCTCACTCTTCACGGCGCCGGGGCCAGTTCCCGTGGAGGCCGGCGTTTCGGCCTGAGGCGATCGCCGGGCGGCCGCTGCGCCCGCCCGATGAACCGGGCGGCGGTGCTGCCGCCCGCCCCTGCCCGGCCGGCTGGGCACCAGAACGCGCCGCGCTCGCGATCAGGGTGTCACGGTGACGTGCCAGTAGTACGAGCCTGAGCCCTGCCCAGCGGGGTAATCGAGCTGGACCTCGACGGCCCAATCTCCGACGGGCGGTGCAGCGATCTCGGCGGCTCCGGCCACGAGACGACCGCCGTCGATCCCGCGCACTACGAGTGCTTGCTCGTCGGCGGCGGCTGCGTAGCGGGCGCTGAGATCGGCGATCGAGGTCCCGTTCAGGAAACGGACCACCAGCTTCGCGCCCACTGGCACGGTGATGTCGTTCAGGATGCGCGCCGGGAGCCATGGGCCGTCGCTGGCAAACGTGCCGTAGGAGTAGCTGCTGAGCCTGCCGGGCACCTCATCGGGCGAGCCGACGACCGCCATGGCGGCGGCCGGCGGCTCGGCCGAGTCGATGGTGGGTGACGTTGCCGGGAGCGGCGACGGAGACGGCGAGGGTGTCGTGACCGGGCTCGGCGTCGTGCTGGAAAGCGGCGTTGCGCTGGACGGAGGCGTCGCGCCGTTGGCCGCCGTTGGAGCGGAGGCGGTGGGCGTGGTGACCGGACTCGTGACGGCCGGGGTCGGAGGTGCGGCGCTGCTCGCCGAGGGCATCGAGGTTGGTGGGAGCGCGTTGCCACTGCAGCCGACCAGCAGCAAGACCACCAGGGTTGCCATCCCGAAGCGCCGCATCCTCGACCTCCTTTGTCAGTCGTTCCCGACGACCTGCGGGCAGCCTGATCCGCTGCATGACCCGACGGTGACCCGCACGGTGGGCGACGTAGCGCCCTGGAGCCCTTCGTCGTCCGGCGCGAGGAATACCGCCCGCCACTCGTAGGTGGTCGACGGCGCCTGGGTGGACGCGTAGCCGATGCCCGAAGACAGGCCGGCCATGTGCGTGACGAACTGCCATGTCGTGCTGCCGGGGACCCGCCGCTGCAGCGTCACGCTCCGTTGCGCGAGGGGGTTGTAGCCCAGCCTTCCATAGGCATCCAGATCCGTGATCCTGAGCACGGCGGTGAAGGTGACGGGGTCCCGGTAACCGGTGCTGAGGTCGTTGGCGGCGAAGGTCAGGTAGGTGTCGAGCGACTGGCATAGAGCGATGCTGGCTGCCCAATCCGGGACGTCGTACTTGCGCTGGAGCGTCGCGAGGTCGCACCTGGCATAGCTGCGTGTGGCGTAGTACGGCTGGGGCTTGCTCCGGGCGATCGGATTCATGACGGAGTCGCGGTAGTCCGACTGGTCGGCGAGGAGGTCGTGATGGTCGAGGACCTCGGCGTGGCCGAATTCGTGCAGCGCGATCGCCTCCGCGTCATAGCAGCCGTTGGGCGCCGTGGTGTACGCCTCGCACCATCGAAGGGCTCCCCAGTCGAACATCCAGCCCTGTCGACGGAACCAGATGTCGAAGGACGCCGGGGCGCCCGAACGGTTGGCGCAGGCCGCGCCCAGGGCGCCACAGGGCGTGGGCTCGTCAT
>JACDBP010000079.1 GCA_013694835.1 Chloroflexota bacterium | reverse complement strand
ACTCGGACTCCCCGAAGAGCGCCGGCACGCCGATGGCTGCCCGGAACGCTTCCTCGTCCAGCGGCAGCCTGGCGAACTCCTGCCGCTCACGCGGCGTCAGCTCACGCACCTCGTCGTAGAAGCCGGGGATCGTGACATGGCCCTCTGCGTCCTTGAGCCCGGCGACGATCGTGGCCAGCGCGTTGGCGGGGTTCTGGACATTGCCGCCGTAGGTGCCCGAGTGAAGATCGAGCGCGGGACCGGTGACGTCGACCTGGGCGTACATCAGGCCGCGCAACCCGATCGTGATGGCGGGCACGTTGCCTTCGAAGAAGCCGGTGTCGCTGACGACGGCGACGTCCGCGGTCAAGCGGGCCCCGTTCGCCTGCAGCCACGCATCGAGGTTGACCGATCCGGACTCCTCCTCCCCCTCGAACACGAAGCGCAGGTTGACCGGGAGCGAGCCGCTCGTCCGGAGCCACGCCGCGGCGGCCGAGAGGTGGATGTGGATCTGGCCCTTGTCGTCCGCCGCGCCGCGACCGTAGACCCGCCCGCCCTCCAGCACCGGTTCGAACGGCGGCCGCGTCCAGAGTTCGAGCGGATCCACCGGCTGGACGTCGTAGTGGCCATAGACGACCACGGTCGGCGCTTCCGGGGCATGCAGCCAGTCGCCATAGACGATCGGGTGGCCGCCCGTCTCGCTGACCTCGACATGCTCGATGCCCATCCCGCTGAGCCGCTCGGCAACGAAGCGTGCCGCGTCGCGGATGTCCTCACGGTGCTCACTGAGCGCCGAGATGCTGGGGATCCGCAGGAACGCGAAGTAGTCCGCCAGGCGCTCGTGCGCGGTCCCCACGAGGTACTCCTCTGCGTCCACGACACCCGCGCTGACCACGCTCATGCTGCCTCCTCTCGCCTCCGCCGGCCGAGGCTACACGAAACAGGCATGCTCACGCGCGTGACCAGCCGATTCCCCGTCCTGGCCGCGCCGGGCTGACCTTCCTGACCAGGCGGGCACTGAACCGCGCGACCCTCGCCCGCCAGCTGCTCCTGGAGCGCGTCCGTCGGCCGGCGGCGGGCGTCGTCGAGCTGCTCGTCGGGATGCAGGCCCAGATCCCGACCAACCCCTATCTGGCGCTCTGGGCGCGCCTGGACGGCTTCCGCCACGAGGAGCTCGGCGCCCTTGTAGCCGGGCGCCAGGCGGTCCGCGCGACCCTGATGCGCGCCACGCTCCACCTGGTCACGGCGCGCGACTACCGATGGCTCCGGCCACTCATGGCACCGGTCGGAGAGCGGACGTTCCGAAGTGGCAGTCCGTTCGGGCGGCGCCTCACCGGCCTGGACATCGGGGAGGTGCGACGGGCGGGCATGGCATTGCTCGGGCAGCGGCCGATGACCTCGGCCGGGCTGGGAGCGCGCCTCGCCGAGCGATGGCCGACCGGGGATGCGACCGCGCTGGCCTATGCCGTCCAGTACCTGGAGCCGCTCGTCCAGATCCCGCCGCGCGGCGTCTGGGGCGCCAGCAAGCAGGCAACCTGGGCGCCCGCCGAGTCGTTCCTGGGAGCCGAGGTGGAGCGCCGGCCGTCCGCCGAGGCGCTGGTCCTCCGCTACCTGGGCGCCTTCGGTCCGGCGAGCGTCCAGGATCTCCGGGACTGGTCGGGCCTGACCCGGATGACGCCCAGCTTCGAGGCACTGCGCCCACAGCTTGCGACGTTCACGGACGAGCGCGGTCGCGAGCTGTTCGACCTCCCGGATGCGCCGCGACCCGACCCCGACATCCCGGCTCCGCCCCGATTCCTGCCCGAGTACGACAACGTGCTCCTGGGTCACGACGATCGCAGCCGTTTCGGCGGGAACGGGGCGCGGCTGGACGTCACGAACGCGTTCTGGTCGATGTTCCTCCTGAACGGTGAGGTCGCCGGAACCTGGAAGTTCCTGCGGGAGGGCTCGACGACGACGCTTGCCATCCGCTCTGTCGATCGGCTGTCCAAGCGTGATCGCCACGCGCTCGAGACCGAGGGCGCCCGCCTGCTCGAGCTCGCTGGGGCCGGGGCGGTGAGGCGCGAGGTTCGGTTCCTCGAACCGGGCTGATCGCCAGCCAGAGCGACCGTCGGACGCGAAACGACCGGCACCCTGCGGTGCCGGTCGTCGACCTCGAACGTGCCCCGATGTGGCCCGACTGTCGGGTCAGGCCGGCTGGGGCGAGACCTTGGGTGCCGCGGCCGGCGGCTTGTCCTCCTGGGGGCGCGGTGTCATCGGGCCGCTCAGCGGGACGGGCGTCGGGTTGCCACCGGCGTCCTTCCGGGGATCCGGGATGTCGGCGAACATGGCCTCGAAGGCCTCCGACTCCACCGTCTCCTCGGCGACCAGACGCTCGGCGAGCTGGACGAGGCGGTCCTTGTAGCGGGTCAGGACGTCCATCGCCCGGGCATAGCCGCGGTCGATGATCGCCCGAACCTCTTCGTCGATCTGCTTGGCGACGTCGTCGGAGTAGTTCCGCTGCTCGCCGATCTCGCGACCGAGGAAGACGAGCTCGTCGCGTTTGCCGAAGGCGAGCGGCCCGAGCTTCTCGCTCATGCCGAACTCGGTGACCATCCGGCGGGCCACGTTCGTGGCCTTCTCGATGTCGTTGGAGGAACCGGTGGTGGTGTCACCGAAGATGAGCTTCTCGGCCGCGTTGCCGCCGAGCATGCCGGCGATCTTGTCCTCGAACTCGCTCTTGGACTGAAGATAGCGGTCTTCGGTCGGCAGCCCCATCGTGTAGCCGAGCGCCATGCCGCGGCTGATGATGCTGACCTTGGCGACGGGGTCGCATTTGGGCAGCACCCGCTGGATCAGCGCGTGACCTCCCTCGTGGTAGGCGATGATCGCCTTCTCCGCGTCGCTGATGTCCCGGCTCTTGCGCTCCGGCCCGGCCACGTCGCGTTCCAGCGCCTCCGTGAACTCCGGCGTGCTGATGGTCTTCCTGTTGCGTCGCGCGGCCAGGATGGCGGCCTCGTTGACGAGGTTCGCGAGGTCCGCGCCGGAGAACCCGGGCGACTGGCGGGCGATGGTCGGCAGGTCGATCGTCTTGTCGAGCGGCTTGCCCTTGCTGTGGACCCGGAGGATCTCCAGGCGACCCTTCATGTCCGGGCGGTCGAGGATGACCTGGCGGTCGAAGCGCCCGGGACGCAGGAGCGCCGGGTCGAGCACATCAGGGCGGTTCGTGGCGGCGACGACGATGACGTTCGTGTTGGTGTCGAAGCCATCCATCTCGACCAGGATCTGGTTGAGGGTCTGCTCGCGCTCGTCGTGCGATCCCCCGAGCCCGGCGCCACGCTGGCGCCCGACCGCGTCGATCTCGTCGACGAAGACGATGCAGGGGCTATTGCGCTTGGCCTGGTCGAACAGGTCGCGCACCCGGCTGGCCCCGACGCCCACGAACATCTCCACGAACTCCGAGCCGGAGATGGAGAAGAACGGCACGCCGGCCTCGCCGGCCACGGCGCGTGCCAGGAGGGTCTTGCCGGTGCCCGGAGGCCCGACGAGCAGCACGCCGCGCGGGATCCGGGCGCCGAGCTGGTTGAACTTCTCGGGGTACTTGAGGAACTCGACGACTTCCTGGAGCTCCATCTTGGCCTCGTCCACACCGGCCACGTCCTGGAACGTGGTGACGGTCTTGTTGCCGAGGAACATCCGGGCCCGGCTCTTGCCGAAGGAGAGCGCCTGGTTGTTGCTGCCCTGCGCCTGGCGGAACATGAAGACCAGGAACAGGCCGATCAGCAGGACCGGGAAGAGGCTCGTCAACAGCAGCCCGAAGAACTGGCCGTCACCCGGCGGATCGTCCGCGCCGAGGTTCGGCACTCCCGGGCAGACCGTCGCGGGGTTGCCGCAGACGACGTTGTTCATGTCCTGCTGGACATCGGTCACGAAGAAGCTGGGGACCTGGCTGACGCGGACCTCGGCCTTGCCGGAGGGTCCGATCTCGGTGAGGGTGACGTCCAGCCGCGCTTCGCGCTGGACGACGTTGGACACCTTGCCCTGCTTCACGAGCTGGAGGAAGGAGCCGTCCCCGTTGTAGGGGATCTTGGTCACTGCGGGGGATTGGAAGAGGAACATGTACAGCAACGCCGCGGTGCCGACGACGAGCACCATCGTGACGATGCCGTTTCTCAGGGTGCGACTGTTCAAGGAGCCGAAGCCTCCGGGGTTGGGGAGTGGCGTGCCGGTCAGGTCCCGGCAGCGAGCGTCGATTATAGGTCCGCGTTGGCCGCGAACGCCTCACTCCCAGAGATACGGCTCAGCGGACCATCCGGATGGCCGCGCGTCACGTCGGTCGGGAGGTGGTCGCGGGGGGCAGATTTGAACTGCCGACCAAGGGCTTATGAGTCCCCTGCTCTACCACTGAGCTACCCCGCGCCGGTTTCGTGCTCCGAAAGAGCGTATACC
>JACDBP010000044.1 GCA_013694835.1 Chloroflexota bacterium | reverse complement strand
GTCCGGAGCCGCCGCTGTCTTGCCCCCGGTTGCCCAGTGGGACACGCCCCAGCCGCCCCGGCCGGTCCCCTCCGCCATCGGCACGAGGTCGGGCGTGACCTACGGCCGTCGCGAGGAACGCGACCGTCGCGGCGTACTGTCCGGCCTTGTCGGCGTGGCGATCGTCCTTGCCGTCCTTGCCGGTATCGGCGGCGCGCTGCTCGGCTCGTTCGCCGAACGTGTACCGGGCGCTACGCCGACCGGAGACCCGGGCGTGGCGGTCGCGCCCGCAACAACACCGGCCGCGCTTGCGACTGCGACACCGCCGGCGACCGCGAGTGCCGCTCTCGCCGCGCCATCTCCATCGGTTTCGCCGGTGGTCGCGCCGTCCCCGAACGAGGCGCCGACGCCCGAACCCACTCTGGAGCCGACCGCTCGACCGACCGCTCGACCGACCGCGCGTCCGACGGCTCGTCCGACGGCTCGTCCGACCGCTCGCCCCACGCCCAGGCCGACCCCTCGACCGACTCCAAGACCGACCCAGCCGCCCGCGCCGCCTGCGCCGCCCGCGCTTCCACCGGCTCGCTCAGAGGCGATCGAGGACAGCGGCTTCACCGGCGGGTATACCGACGCCGACGGCCGGTATCACGGACGGACCGCACGGTGGGTCTACGGCCAGGGGACGCGGTACCACACGATGACGGCGCGCTTCCGGCTCGACTACCGGCCCGTCGGCTCGGCGACCCTGACGTTGGTGGGGATCGACTCCGAGGATGCCAAGAAGACGCCGATGCGCGTCAGCATCAACGGGCGAATCCTGTTCCGTGGCGGCAACCCGTTGCCGAACGACTTCTGCTGCGGCTCGGACGGCAACGGCAACTGGGGGACGGTCCGGATCAACATCCCGGCCGGTGTGCTGCGCCGAGGGAACGGCAACACGCTGGTGATCTCGAACCTGGACCCGAGTGACCGCGTCGCGTACCCGATCTTCGTGATGGTCGACCGCGCGACGATCTCGTATCGCGGGAGCTGACGCCGGTGGCCGAGCGCCGAGCCGCCGTGCGCTGGTCAGACACCCGTGGGCTGGGCACAGGGCGGAACCTGGCGCCGTCGGCCTTGACCAAGACGCGGCCTGCCGAGGATCGGCTGCCCTGGTCGAGCGTGAAGCTGTTCGAAATCTCGTCGTCAGTGCATGCGGCACCCGACCACAGCCCGTGTGGCGGGTGTCTGACACTCCCGAGGCTCAGGTCCGCTCGGCGGAACGCTTCCGCCTCGACACCCGGCGACGACCGAACCGTGCAGTCGCTCGTGCCGGATACCTGCAAAACGAGAGGCCGGGACATCGCGCCGGTCGGCCGAGCGAGCCACGCTGCAACCGCTCGCCCCCGCTGAGGGAACGCAGCGCCGAGGAGGTCCGCGTGCCCCTCGACGTGGCGCCTGTTGGTGCGCGTGTCGGCGACCGCGAGCCAGACAGCGATGTGCAAGGGACGCCACCCGCGATCACGCACGAGGCTGGCGGCGAGTCGTCGCTTCCGGTCGATGGTCGACAGGCCATCCTGCAGGTCGACGATCGCCGTCTTGAGCTCGACCACGAGCAGCGTCCGCGTCGCTGCGTGCCAGGCCAGGAGGTCGATGGACCCGCGCTCTCCATAGACCGAGAAGGTGACCTCGGGAGCGAACTCCCATCCGCCGACGGCTGCCAGCCCGCGGATGACGGCCTCGGCGAGAGCAGCGTGGTCCCGATCGAGCAGCCGCGGCAGATCCATCCCGCGCCACCGCGCGATCAGGTCGAGTCGCATGCCGAGGACTCGTGCGACGCCTTCGAGCGTGTCCAGCGTGACGCCGCCGCAATCGCCAAGCTCGATCCTCGACTGTGTCGCCTGCGAGACTGCTGCCTTTGCTGCGACATCGGCTTGGCGCAAGTCAAGCCTGATCCTGACAGCGCGGATCGCTGCTCCGAGCCGCACGTAGTCCATGTACGAGAGTCTGGCCACGGCGGCTTATCTGCCGATCATCACCCTGTATTGACGAACACCACTGCTACGAGTGCAAGTCGCTGCACGCGGCCGGTCAGGCGCGTCGAGGCGCGGCTGCAAGCGTGTCGGAGCATGAGCAGGGCTGTCGGAGGGTGAATCGGGTGCGGATCTGCGCGCGTCGCGTCGACCTGTACTCGAGCCACTGGTGTTTGACAGGTTCGCGCGCTCGTGCCCACGCGCGGGCGTGGCGCGCGGCGCGGCGCCGGCCCTACGGTCGTGCTGGCTCGCGGCGCGGCGCCGGCCCTACGGTCGTGCTGGCGCGCGGCGCGGCGCCGGCCCTACGGTCGTGCTGGCCCCTTGGATCAGTCCAGAGTACGAGTACGCGGGCACGGTCAGGGACTCGATGCCCCGATCCACCCGCTGCCTTGTTCGACCGGATACTCGAACTCGCGGCGAGACGCGAACTCCTGGTAGCCGGCGCGCGCGAACGCGGCTGCCATGGGCACGTTGGCAACGTCGGTGTCGGCTCGGATCTGGAGGTTTGGAACGGCTCGCCGCAGGGTCGCGGTGCCGCGTGCCAAGAGGTCGTCGACATAGCCTCGGCCACGCTGCTCGGGGACGACGCCGACGTAGCCGATCGTCGTCATGCTCGGTGCACGGGTCGGCATGACCAGGCCGACCAGGGCACCATCGGAGTCGAACGCGAGCTCCCACCACGCCGGTTGCCACTCCATCGATCGCAGGTCGGCGAGCGTTTCGCGGGCTTCACCCGCGGGACCGAGGCGATCCCGGTCGGCACGCACCCGCGCATCGAGGGTAGCCACGGACACGCGCTCGAGGACATCGAGGAACACGCCTTCGCCGACCTCTTCGAACGTGCTGAACCGCAATCGATCGCTCGTCACCGGCGGCGGCGGTCCGTCGAACGACCAACGTGATGTCGCCCGGACGACCCGGAACCCCGCTGACTCGAGCCACGCGGCTCGCTCCTCGGGTTCGGTCTGCCACTGGGGGGTCTGGCTGGGCTCATCGATCACGTGTCCCAGCTCGGACGTGTTCGTGGCAAGGGCGTCGGCGATGGCACGCGCCAGGACCGCCTGGGCGACGGCGGCTCGGTCGACGCCATCAGGCGCGACATCGAGCAGCACGATCGACAAGGGGGTCCCCACCTTGGGCAGCGTCCAGAAGGCGAATCGCGCGACCGGTACGTCGGCCTGGACGGCCAGATAGCACCACTCGGGTCGCATCGATCCGCCGG
>JACDBP010000040.1 GCA_013694835.1 Chloroflexota bacterium | reverse complement strand
GAGGAGGCGGCACAGTTGCCGACGCTCGGCGCGATCATCCGGATGCAGGGCGACGACAAGCGCAACCCGATCTATCGACTCGCGACGCACGTCTTTCCCCAGTCTCCGGTGGCGGAGGCGTATCGGTCGCTCCGTACGAACCTGGAGTTCAGCTCCGTGGATATGCCGATTCGCCGCCTGCTCGTGACCAGCTCGATCCCGGGCGAGGGAAAGACGACCACGGCATGTAACCTGGCGGTCGCCTTCGCGCAGGCTGGGCGGCGGACGCTGCTGGTCGATGCGGACCTGCGCAAGCCTGGCGTCCACAAGCTCTTCGACGTGCCCAACGATGAAGGCCTCACCGACATCCTCCGACGCGAAGACGCATCGGTGCACCAGCTGGCGCAGAAGGTCGACGAGGCGAACCTGCGTGTCCTCACCACGGGCAGCCTGCCGCCGAATCCCGCCGAACTGCTCGGCTCGAAGAGGATGCAGGCCGTCATGGACGAGCTGTCCGGTTACGTCGACCTGGTGATCATCGACAGCCCGCCGCTGCAGGCCGTGACTGACGCGGCGATCCTCTCGTCGATGGTCGATGGAACACTCCTGGTCGTCGCCTCCGGTCGGACCCGTCGGGGCTCGTTGCGGGCGGGGCAAGGAGTCCTGGCTCGCGTCGGCGCGAACGTCCTGGGCGTCGCCCTGAACCGGATCTCGACCCGGAACTACGGTTCCTACTCCTACCAGAGCTACTACTACGGCTCGGACGCGGCTCGGTTCGGCAAGGATCCCGGCCAGGCGCAGGTCCAGATGCCGGAGGTGGAGCCGCGCGCTTGAGCCCGGCAGGCTGACCCGGGCGGCTACGCCGCCGTAACCTCAGCGGGCCTCGAGTTTGCGCCGAGGGCGACCGGGAGGCGGGACATCGGTGGCGCCACGCAGCCGCGCTGCGAACAACGGGCGCGTGTCGTAGTGGTCGACGAGGACGCGGCGCAGTGCGAAGCGATCCCAGGGTGGTCGGTTGACGCCGTCCTCGCAACCGACCGCGATCTCATAGCCGGCCCGGGCGACCAGGTCCATCTCACGCTTGCCGAAGTACCCGCCCGGGTAACAGAAGCTCCGAGCCGGGCGTCCCAACGCCGTCTCCAGCGCCTGCTTTGAGCCGAGGATCTCGCGCTCGGCATCCGCCACATCCAGGCCGGGCAGGTAGGGATGGGTCAGCGAGTGCGGCTCGAAGCGGATGAACCCACGGGACTCCACGTCACGCATCTGGTCCCATGACAACAGCTTCTGCTCACCTCGGAGCCACGAGAACCGCGTGTCGCCGTCGACTGCCCCCGGCACGACGAACACCGTGGCCGGCCAGCCACGAGCCTCGAGAGCGGGGAACGCGTGGTCCAGCAGTTCACCATAGCCGTCATCGAAGTTGAGGACGATGGCGGTCTCGTCCGGCGCGAGCCGGAGGTCGACCACGGCAGCGAGGTCGACCACCGGGTAGCCCGTTCGCTCGATGAGCTCGAGCTGTCGTGCGAACCGCCTGGGCGAGATGGTGAGCTGGTCGTTCCCCGGCCCGACCCGGTGGTAGTAGAGGATCCTCAGACCGGGCTGGGGTTGGGCTCCTCGCGCTGCCCAGACGGCAGCCTGGCCGTGAACGAGGGTCGACTTCAGCAGACCGCGGAGCGGCGATCGCATGCGGAAGTGATCCCGGTCGTCAACTGCGCCGATGTCCACTGGCCTTATCCTCCGCACATGCGCAACACTCGACGCTTCCCGACGCCGCGCGGACGTTACCACGGTCGCCAAGCGCGATGTCGGGTTGGGTGGCCGGGCCGTTGCCGGCAGCCGTCGCGCTGGCCACCGCAGGCCATGACGGTGCCGACGCCACCGAACGCCGGGCTCGACCTCGACGTAGTCGTCGATGTGCCCCGGTTCGACGGGCTGGCCGCCGAGTGGGATGACCTCGTCCTCGCCGCGCCCCGGCCGAGCCCGTTCCTCCTCCACGCCTGGGTCTCCGCGTGGTGGCGCCACTTCGGGGCCGGCTCCGATCTCGCGGTGGTCACTGCACGCCGTGACGGCGAGCTCGTCGGCGTTGCGCCGATGGTCATCTTCCGCACGCGCGGATTCCGCGTCTGCCGATTCCTCGGTGGATATGAGTCGGCGCTGGGCGACCTGCTCGTCGTCGATCCGGACGATGACCGTGTCCCGGCCGCGCTCATGGAGCGGCTCCGGATGCTCAGGTTCGATTACCTCGACGCGTTCGGCATCCCTGCTGGCGGGCCGATGGCACGTTGGGCACATTCCCACGACCTGAAGATGCTGAGGCGGGTCGAATCACCCGTGCTGGACATGCCGGGCGGCTGGACGGCTGCCTATGAGTCTCGGACGAGCTCCAAGAGGCGTAGCCTGCATCGCCGTCGCCTTCGCCAGCTCAGCGAGCTCGGCGAGGTCGAATGGACCGTCGCGTCGGGCGGCGACGAGGTCGTTGCGGAGCTGGAGCATGCCTTCCTGATCTACGCACTGCGCTGGCATGGGAGGCCTGACGGATCGACGTTCGGGACACTCGACGGACGGTCCTTTCACCGCGAAGGAGCGCGAGCGCTGGCGGAACAGGGCGCCGTCAGGATCGTCACCCTGCGCATCGGCGGCAAGCCCGTGGCATTCCAGTATTTCTTCGTGCTGGCGGGGACGATGTACGTCCACCGTCTTGCGTTCGATCCCGCCTTCGCTCATCGATCGCCGGGCCAGATCGCGCTGATCCATGCGCTCGAGACGGCGTCGAGCGAGCGGGTGACACGCGTGGAGTTCCTCGGCGGAGACGAGCGCTACAAGATGGAGCTGGCCGACCGCCTCGAGCCGATGCACCAAGCTATCGGGCTTCCGCGCGGCCCGATCCCCGCACTCGCTGTGCGCGCGCTGCTCCGCCTGATCACGACCAGGCAGCGATTGAAGCGAATCTCATGGCTCCACAAGCTGTACCAGGAGCGACTCGGGCCGATCCGCCGGCTCGTCCGGCGAGGCCTGCCTGAGGTCGAGCGACCGAAAGCTCGATACTGACGAGTCAACAAGATCTCCATCCGGTGTCGTCACGAGTCGCCCGTCGCACGATCAGGAAGGGAGCCGGCCAACACCTGACGGTAGACAGCGGCGATGCGGCCGGCCTGGACGCTCCATGGCTGGGCCCGCGATGCGGCGGCGACCCTGGCTGGGTCGTGGTGCCGTTCGAGGATCGCGACCAGAGCTTCCGCGAGCTCCGCTTCGTCGCCGGGCTCGACAAGGATGCCGCCGTCCCCTGAGCCGACGGTCTCCGGGATGCCTCCCACGCGAGACGCCACGACCGGTGTGCCACAGGCCAGGGCCTCACCGATGACGAGCGGCCAACCCTCGCTGCGGCTCGGCAGCACCAGCGCGACGGCACGCTGCATCAGGGCGGCCACTTCTTCGCGGGTCAGCGCTCCGACGAATCGGACCCGGTCCGCGACCCCGAGCTCTGCGGCCAGCTCTTCGAGAG
>JACDBP010000011.1 GCA_013694835.1 Chloroflexota bacterium | reverse complement strand
CGCCGCGCTGGAGGTGCCCCAGGACGGTGACGCGGGTCTCGATGCCCGTCATCTCTTCGATGCGCCGGCCCAGCGCGTCTCCGACGCCGCGCAGGTCCAGGCGAGGGTGCCCGAAGGCGTCGAGCTTCCCCTCCGGGGCCTCCTCGACCTGGTCCGTCAGACGCACGCCCTCGGAGACGACGACGATGCTGCTGCCGGTGCCGTGCCGGCGCCGCTCCGTGAGCCGTTGAGCGAGGGCCGTGATGTCCGCCCCTCGTTCGGGAACAAGGATCGCGTCGGCGCCACCGGCCAGGCCGGCATACGTGGCGATCCAGCCCGCGTCGCGGCCCATCACCTCGACGACCATCACCCGGTGGTGGCTGGCAGCCGTGGTCTGCAACTTGTCGAGTGCCTCCATGACCGTCGTCGCGGCCGAGTCGAAGCCGATACAGGCGTCGGTGCCGAACACGTCGTTATCCATCGTCTTGGGGATGCCGACGACCGGCGCACCCCGACCCGCAAGAGCCGCTGCGACCGAGAGCGTATCGTCGCCGCCGATGGCGATCAGGGCCTCCAGCCCGAGGTCGCGCAGGTTGGCCTCGACGGCATCGAGCCCACCTTCCCGCCCGGCGGGGTTCGTTCGGGACGAGCCCAGGATCGTGCCGCCCTTGGCGATGATGCCGCTGACCGCCTCGGCGTTGAGGGGGACCGTCGTGGGCGCTCCTACCGTGGCGAGTCCCGCCCAGCCGTTGAGGATGCCGGCCACCTCGTGCCCGTCGACGACCGCGCGCCGTACGACCGCACGGATCGCTGCGTTCAACCCGGGGCAGTCGCCGCCGCCGGTCAAGACACCGATTCGCATCCGACCTCCTGACCGATTGGTTCCCTCTTCGTTGCCATCCGATGCTACTAAGGTTCCACGCCGCCCATCGGAGGTTCCATGCTCGGTGGCCGGGTCGACCGGGTTCCGTGACCGAGTCTTGCCCGAAGCGCGACCATCCCGCGACACTAGCCTCGGATCGGGGCGCCAACCGCGCGAGATTCGCGCGACATGGTCGGTAACCGCGCGGTTACACTCTGGCCGACCACGAATCTCAGGAGGACGACCGATGGCGACAGGTACCGGCACGAAGGACGATCCCTGGAAGCTTCAGACCCCGAGCCTCACCTCCGAGTACGAGATGTACCGGGACGAGTCTGCCGACCCGCCCGCGATCATCTGCCAGGTAGGCTCGACGCAGCTCAGGTACCACGCACGCGCGATCGAGGACCTCCACGCCTGGCTCAAGGAACAGGGCGACTGGGTGCCGCTCGGCTCGGCCGACGAGCAGAAACCCGCGGCCGCCGGCACGGTCGAAGCGTGGGGCCGCTCCGAGAGCAATCCGGTCGGCGGCTGGTACGGCATCCGGAAGGGCTACCGCGGCCGGTTCGGGATGTACCTGCCGCCACTCCTGGAGGCGCTGGGCCTGGCCGAGGTGGAGCACAACCCGCGCAACAACCGGATGCGCGCGATCTAGCCGGCGGTCACCCGCAGGATCGGACGGGTCAGGCAGGTGGGACCGCCCGAGCCGTTGATGCCGATCTCGATGGCCGGATAGGAGTGCACCTCGCACCCGGCTGCCGAGAGCGCCGAGGCAGTGACCGGGTTGTTCTCGGCGACGATCACCACGCCCGGCCGAACGGCAAGGACATTGCAGCCCAGCGTCGGGAACTCAGCGTCCGGAACCGGGATGGTGCGGATCTCGAGGTCGCGGAGGAGCTCCCAGAGGCCCACCGGAAGCAGCGGCAGGTAGACCACGGCGAGGTCGTCGGCGACGGGCGAGATGACCGAGAGCAGGTGGATCAGCTCGGCCGGCCCTCGCCAGTACGGCACGTCGAAGATGCGGACATCACCGCCGACCAGCTCGGCCAACTGGCGGGCGCCGGCATCGGTGGTGCGCAGCGTTCGGCCGATGCAGAACAGGTCCGGCCGGAGCCAGAACGTGTCGCCGCCTTCCACGGTGGCGGGCTCGGTGACGCGGCCGACGGTGGGGATGCCGCGGGCTGTGAGCCAGGCTTCGATGACCAGCTCCTCGCCCTGGCGGGTGGGCTTGCCCGGTCGCAGCGGGATGGCGCCGCGATCCGTCACGAGCAGCGGGTCGAACTGGTACACCAGGTCGGGCGAGTCGCTCTCCACGCCGAGCTCGTGGACGGTCGGGCCCAGGTTTGCCAGCAGCTCCGCGAAGGCGTCGTGCTCGCGCTGGGCGAGGTCGAGGTCGACGGGATGGAGGAACCCGTGGGCCGGGTCGTCGAACGCGCGACCGAAGGCGGGACCAGGCCGCTTCACCAAGACGTCCCGCAACGGCGCCGTCATGCTCTGGGCCCCGAAGGTCTTGGAGGTGGTCTCCATCGCCGCACGATAGCCGGAGCGCGCGGGTCGTGGTCAGCGTCGTCCTGCTTGGTCGAGGTGGCCCTGCGGCGGCCACGTCACGGGCGCTCGGATGCCCGGATCATCTGCCTTGCGGCGTCGACCGTCTTCCCGTCGAATTCCTCGACCACGGGCATCCTGTCGGTCATCGCATCGAGCACGCCATCATCGAGCGAGTACTGCCCCTGCGGACCGCCGCTGCTCACGTAGATGTCCTTCTCCAGTCGCAGGAAGAACAGGTACCGGTCACCGACCTGGAGCGGACGTGCGTCGAACTCGACGATAGGGCACACGTCTTCCGCGCGAATCGAGCGCAGCACGGGGATGGTCTCGCTGACCTTGACGCTGCCCACAAGCACTTCCTCCACCAGGAAGTCCTGGGCCAGGTGGTGGAACTCGTCGTCCGATGACATGGAGTCCACTACCGACCGGGGCTTGAGGACGCCGATCACGATGGCGTCGGAGTCAGCCACCAGGTCCTCGATCGTCGCCGCATAGTCGCGATCGGCATTCAGGTTCAACGGCGTCGGGCACGCGTGCGGCTCCGAGAGTCGCTGGGTCGACGTCGTGGCAGGCGGCTCCGAGAACTGCCGGTTCGAGATGATCGCAGAAGGCTCCGAGCGCCGTGGGGTCGACATGGTCGCCGGAGGGGTTTCCTGCGCGCTGGCCATCGAAGCTATGGCAGTCGGTAGCGGCGCTTCGGCGGTGCAGGCGACCAAGAACACCCCGATCCCGATACCGACGATCAACCTACGCATCGGCTCTAGTCACTCGACTCCGATCCTACCCGAGTCACTCGATCCGTCCGAGCTGTCTCGGCGAGCCGTCAAGGGAGTGGGCGCGCCGTCGCGACCTGCCTAGGCTCCCGTCGGGCGGGACCACGGCTCACGCTCGAGGGCAGCCTCGAAGTCGGCCCGCCCGTGCACCGGCTGGCCGTGCGAGACGAGCACGTATTCGAACGGGAGGTCGAGCATGGCGTGGAGTGCCGGCAGCGTTGCCTGCTCCAGGATCGGTGACCAGTAGACGCGGAGGAGACCGCCGGGAGCCATCATGCCGTCGGCGAACACCAGGGCACGCTGCTCGGGTAGGTACACCGGTGTCTCCCCCAAACCGCGCCCGTCGTACAGCGCGCGCAGGCCGCCCGGGAGATGGTCGCCGGGTAGGACCGGCGTCAGCTCGGTCCTCGGCGCATCGCCGCGCTCGAACCTCCACGGACCGTACGCCGTGGCGCCATACCAATGCACGAACGGGTCGATGTCGCGCACGTGGTCGGCCTTCAGGATGACGATCGCCGTTGGCGGGGCCGCATCGAGCCGAGACCAGACGTTGCGAGCGCTTGGGTGCGGGGCGAGTGGGTCGAGGAGCACGGTATCCCCCTGCGACTCGACGACGAACGACGAAACCTCGGGCTCCCAGTCGTCGCCCTCGCGCCACTCCCAGTGCGGCTGCCGCCACAGCCACAGCCCGGGTGCGATGTCACGGATCTCGACGCTCATGACGCCTCCTTGTCCCGCGATCCAGGGTGCGCCCCTGGT
>JACDBP010000404.1 GCA_013694835.1 Chloroflexota bacterium | reverse complement strand
GCGAGGGATCGAGGCCGCGAGGACCTGCGCGCTCGCCCGTGGCCGGCCAGCGACGCGGCTCATGAGCACCGCCGGCGCGTCACAGGCGGTCGCGACGAGCTCGGCGCCGAAGAGTCTCGGCACGGGTATCGCCGTCCCCTGCAGCAGGCGCAGAGCCGCCACCTCATTGCCCGGCACGTGCGGTTCGTCGCGCACCCACGGCTTGACGTATCGCTTGATGACGGCTTGCACGGGTCCCCGGTCCGTCGTCAGAACGACACTGTGGACGGCGGCCGACCAGCCCGGCAGGACCCGGACCCGGACGATCCGCGCCCCATCGCCGATGGTCGCCTCGGCCCATCGCAGGCAGGGCATCCGGCGGCGGCCCTGCCAGCGCTCCGCTTGGTCCGGGGTCACCGATAGCGGGCAGCGGCTCGCTCCAGGTCCGCGGCGACCTCGGACCGCAGCTCGGCTGGCTCCAGGATCTCGACGTCCGCGCCCCAGCCGAGCAGCCAGATCCGGACCTCCAGCGAGCCGGCGACACGTGCCCGCCAGATGAGCGATCCGTCCCCCTGCAATTCGATCTCCTGGCTCGGGTGCCAGCGCGTCTCCGCCACTCGGCTGGCGACCGCCGGCGAGAAGCGCGCCACGACCGAGGCCACCGGCTGGTCGAAGATCACGTCCCAGGCGCGCCGCAGCTCGGCGCTGGGAGAGAAGCCGGCCTCCGGTTCGAACGTTTCGGGGCTCATCGACGCCGAGGCGATCCGTTCGACCTTGAAGGTCCTGCGCGCGCCGCGCTCCTCGTCGAAGCCCAGCAGGTACAGCGCGTGGGTCAATGCCGACGGCTCGATGAAGTAGGGCCGCACGCGGGCCTGGCGCGAGGGGCGCGAGGCGTCATAGACCGACGCGTCGTATTCGATCGAGACCACGCGCCGGTTCGCCCATGCCTCCGTGAGCGTCCGGAAGACCCTCGTGAAGCGCGCGTTCGGAGGCGTGGTCGCGAAGGCGTCGACCGTGGCCTGCACGTGCTCCGCAAGGGTCGGCGGCAGCACCTGGGCGAGCTTGACGAACGTCGCGATCAGCTCGGTGTCGTGCTCGTCGCTGGTCTTCGCCAGGACACGCGCGGCGAGGAACAGGGTCATCGCCTCGTGAAGCGTCAGATTCAGCGGTGGCAGGAAGGCGCCGCTCTCCAGGCCCCAGCGGCCCGCGTTCTGCCAGATCGGCAGGTCGGCGTCCAGCTCCATCGCCTGCAGGTCCCGGTACACCGTGCGCTTCGAGACACCGATGCGGTCGCTGATCGCCTGGGCGCTGATGCCCTCCGGATGGGCATGGAGTGCCATCGCGACCTTCAGGTAGCGCGCGGCGCGATCCCACTTGGCTCCGCCCCGGTCCGGGCGATCGACCGCGCTCACGGGATGGGCTGCTCGACCGAGACGGGCTCGGTCCGCTCCGTAGCGGTCATCGTCGCGCTGAGCGACGCGCCGACGCCTGCCCGCGACCAACCCTCTATCGGGTAGCCGCTGACCACGACACGGGCCATCCCCAGTTGCCCGTCCGCGAAGATCCAGTAGTCGAGCTCGCCACGCCAGTCCTCGAGGACCGCGGGATCCGGGGGTCCCGCCGCGGTCAGCCAGCGCAGCGGGATGAAGCCCTCCAGGGCCGTCGGGCCGGAGACGAGGAAGCGGCAGTGCCGAGCACGAACTCCGCCGACGAGCTCGATGGCAAGGTCCTCGGCCGCGGCCCGGCCGCCCGGATCCACGACGACTGCCCGCACCGCGGCATCGAGTGTGCCTGCTGGCGCCGCTCCGAAGACCTCGAGCGGCACCTTGGCCCAGGCCAGATCGCCGTCCTTGAGGTACGCCTGCGAACCGATCCGTGTGAACTCGAGCGCCGCACTGGTCCACGGTGTGGCCCGTTCGGCGGTCCACCGCTCGGCTTCGCGGGCGCGGAGGCCACGAAGGACCACGCGTCCGACCGGCACATCGTCGACCGATGACTCGGCGCTGACCTCCACCCGGGCATAGGCCGACGCGCCGGGAGTGGCAGCACAGGGTGGCAAGGGCAGCCCGAGGTCGGACGGGCCGAACACGGACGAGCCGCGAGATGCCTCGCGAAGCGCGAGCTCGTTGGCGAGCGCCGCGCCACCGAAGAGACCCGTGACCAGGAGCAGCAGCGCCAGGCCCACCGCCACGCCGGCCTGGAAACGCGCCACGGATCGCCCCGCCCGTGCTCCAGCCACGCCGAGACCGACGAACAGGCACGTAGCTGCGAGTGCGAGCAAGCCAGCGTAGGCCGACTCCCACGAGGGAAGCAGTGTCTGGCGGCCGCCGGCCGCGAGTGTCTGCAGGAGCAGGTCCAGCGAGGGGATCACGAGCAGCCCGGAGATGATGGCCAGCCAACCGACGGTGACGATGCCCCGGCGGTCGGGCGGGCGCGGCGGCCACGCCATCGCCGCCGCGGCG
>JACDBP010000383.1 GCA_013694835.1 Chloroflexota bacterium | reverse complement strand
GTGCACCGCAGTACGCCGCCCAGGCCGAGGGTCGCGCGCAGGAGCAGCACCAGTGAGGAGCGCGATGATCGAGGCGCGCCCAGGAGCCATGGCGGCCTTGCCTGAGCGCGCCCTGCCGCGCGCCTCGATCGGGGCCGTGCCGATCCTCTGGAACAACGCAGACCTGCCGGACCTCGCACCGCTGGTGCCGGCGGACCAGGTGCTCGACGAGATCGCCCGGCTGGGCTTCCAGGGCACTCAGACGGGTATCGGGTTCCCTCAGGGCGACACCATGCGTGAGGCACTCCGGGCGCGCGGCCTTCGCCTCGCCGAGGTCTACGCCGCGCTGCCCTGCTCCTCCGTCGGCCCGGAGCCGGGGGCGCTCGAGGAGGGTCAGGCACGGCTCGAGCAGCTTCATGCCGGTGGCGGCGAGGTCCTGGTGGTGGCGCTGGCCTTCGCGCCCGAGCGGCATGCGATCGCCGGCCGGGCGACGGCACCCGACACGCCCGGGCTCACGGATGCCGGCTGGCGCGCCCTCGCGGACCTGCTCCACCAGCTCGGGCGGGAAGCCCGGGCCCTGGGCCATCCGCTCGCATTCCACGTCCATGCCGCCACGTACGTCGAAACCGGTCCGGAGCTGGACCGCCTGGTCCGGGAGACGGATCCGGAGCTTGTCGGCCTCTGCCTCGATGCTGGCCACTACACGCTCGGTGGCGGCGACCCCGTGGACGCCATCCGCCGCCATGGCGAACGGGTCGTCCACGTCCACCTCAAGGATGTCGACGCCGCCGTCCTCAAGCGGCTACGCGAGGGCCTCATCGACGGCTTCCTCGACGCGCTCCGAGAGCGCATCTTCACGGAGCTCGGCGCCGGCGTGCTGGACCTGCGCGGCATCATCGAGGCGCTCGTGGCCCGCGATTATTCGGGGTGGCTGATGGTAGAGCAGGACACGACCTGGCGACCGGCCACGGAGAGCGCCGCCATCGGCCGTGCGGTCCTCGACTACGAGCTTCGTATCGCGTCCCGCCCGGCGTCGGGAAGGACCCGGCCATGAACATCACGCTCCTCGGCGCCGGCCGCATCGGGCAGCTGCACGCCCGTTTGCTACGCGGCCTGGACGGTCCGGGAGGCGTCGATGAGCTGGCCATCGCCGACGCCGACGCGGAGCGCGCCGCGCGACTGGCCGCGGACGTGGGGGCGAGCCACGTCGCATCGGTGGACCAGGCGATCGCGGAGGCGGACGCGCTCGTCATCGCCGCAGCCACCAACGCCCACGCCGGGCTGGTCCGTGCCGGGGTCGACCGAGGCATCCCGGTCTTCTGCGAGAAACCGCTCGCCTTCGACCTCGCGGAGACGCAGCAGCTGGTGGCGCACATCGAGCGCGCGGGCACGGCTGTCCAGGTCGGCTTCCAGCGCCGGTTCGACATCGCTTTCCAGGAGGCCCGCCGGCTGGTCGAGTCGGGTGAGCTGGGCACGCTCTACACGATCCGGATGGCGGGCCACGATCCGGAACCGCCCCACGAGGCGTACATCCCGGCCTCTGGCGGCCTCTTCCGCGATTTCTCGATCCACGATTTCGACGCCATCCGCTGGCTGACCGGGACGGAGGTGGAGGAGGTCTGGGCCGACGGCTCGGTGCGTGGCTTTCCCGTCTTCGCCAAGTACGACGACATCGACACGGCCGTCGCCACGCTGCGCATGAGCGACGGTGTCCTCGCGGCGCTGACGGTGGCGCGCCACGATCCCCTCGGCTACGACATCCGGACCGAGCTGTTCGGCTCCAAGGACAGCATCACCGTCGGGCTCGGCCCGCGCACGCCGATGCGCTCACTGGAGCCCGGCGTGCCGCCGCCGGCGGGGCCCGCGTGGCGCGACTTCCTGGAGCGCTTCGCCGACGCCTACCGCGATGAGCTGGCGGCCTTCCTTCGGGTGGCCCGGGGGGAGATGATGAGCCCGTGCACCGCGCGCGACGGACTCGAGGCGATGCGCGTCGCCTACGCCGCAACACGTTCACTCCGGGAGCACCGCCCCGTCCGCGTCGCCGAGGTGGTGTGATGGCACTCGACAAGGAGGTGTGG
>JACDBP010000370.1 GCA_013694835.1 Chloroflexota bacterium | reverse complement strand
GCCGCTATCCATGGGTGCGCTGGTACACGCCGACGAACGAGCCGTACATCATGGCCCAGTTCGGCGGCGAGACCGGCGCCTGGTACCCCTACGAGCACGGGCCGCACAACTTCGTCCGGGCGCTGCGCAACGTGGCCCGCGGGCTGTGCGAGGGCTGGGCGGCCATCCGTGGCGTCCGCGACGACGCCCGGATGATGGTCTCCGACACGTGCGAGTACTGGCACCCGCTCGACGACGGCGTCCGGGACCGAGCCGACTTCATGAACGAGCGGCGCTTCCTGATGCACGAGCTGTACGGCGGCCGGGTGGGGCGGGACCATGCCCTCCGCACCTGGCTCGTCGAGCACGGCATGGACGAGGGCGATTTCGGCTGGTTCGAGGAGCACCCGGCTGCGCTCGACGTGGTGGGCCTCGACCACTACCCGCACTCGGAGCACCAGCTCCGCTCCGCGGACGACGGCCGCCTGATCGACGAGACGCGGCCGCTCGAGGTCCAGCATGGCCCGGCCGAGCTGTGCCGGCAGTACTTCGCCCGCCTCGGGCGCCCGCTGATCTTCGCCGAGACCGGCGCCCCGGGCGAGGACGCGGTCAAGATCGCGTGGCTCGACCGGCTGGTGCGCGAGGTCCGCCTGGCGCGCGGCGAGGGCGTGCCCGTGATCGGGATCACGTGGTGGGGGCTGATCGACCAGGTCGACTGGGGCTCAGGGCTCCGCCGGTTTCGCCACGAGATCGACCCCACGGGCATCTACCGGCTGGAGTGGCGCGACGAGCGGTTCCGCGCGGTGGCGCCGCCCGATCCGCCGCGACTCGACGGCAACGGCTACCGGCTGGAGCGCGTCCCCACGGAGGCGCTGGCAGCCTGGCAGCGCTACGCGGGGGCTTCGACGGCGGCGACCGTCGGCCCGCTGGCCAGCTCCTCCACGAACGGCGGGATCGCACTGTGGTGACCGGCCACGCTGTGCGCGGCGCCGAGGGCGCCGATCTGGCGGCATCGTGAGCGACGATCGGGCCACCGACCATGGTCCTTTTGGGCTATTCGACCTCGAGATCGTGGTGAAGCCGGACGGTCGGCTGCTCCACCTCTACACTTGGCCGCTCGTGCCCGACCCCCCCAGTGAGCAGGCAACCGACGCCGAGCCGCCCACTCCACACCACGCCGCAGACCCGCCCGATGTCTGAGCGGCGCTGGAACCCGGTCCTCGGCGAGTGGACGATCACCGCCACCCACCGCCAGGACCGCACCTTCCTGCCGCCGAAGGAGTTCTGCCCGCTCTGCCCCACCCGACCGGGCGGGATCGAGACCGAGATCCCCCGCGCGACCTACGAGGTCGCCGTCTTCGACAACCGGTTTCCCTCGCTCCGCGCCGACCCGGCCCCGCCGGACGTCGAGGGCACGGACCTCACGCCAGTCGCGCCCTCGCACGGCGCCTGCGAGGTCGTGGTCTACACGCCGGAGCACGACGCGACGCTGGGCTCGATCCCGCTCCGCCGGATCCGGCAGCTGATCGAGGTGTGGGCGCACCGGACCGTCGTGCTGGGTGGCCGCGACGGCATCGACGCCGTCTTCGTGTTCGAGAACCGCGGCGAGGCGATCGGCGTCACCCTGAACCACCCCCATGGCCAGATCTACGGCTACCCCGCGATCCCCCCGGTGCTCGAGCGGGAGGCGGCCAACGCGGCGGCCTACCGCGAGCGGACGGGAGCCTGCCTCTTCTGCGACCTGCTGGCGCAGGAGCTGGCTGATGGCCGCCGGATCGTCGCCGGGACCGACACGTGGGTCGCCGGCGTCCCGTTCTTCGCCCGCTGGCCGTACGAGGTCCACCTGACGTCGCGCCGCCACGTCGGCTGGGTGCACGAGCTCTCCGAGCCGGAGGTGGACGACCTGGCGCGACTCCTGGCCACCGTGGTCCGCAAGTACGACGCCCTGTTCGGCTTCACCCTGCCCTACATCATGGCCATCCACCAGCGGCCGACGGACGGCGGCGATCACGGCGGCTACCACCTCCACATCGAGTTCTACCCGCCGAACCGGACCGAGACGAAGCTCAAGTTCCTTGCCGGCTCGGAGGCCGGTGCCGGGGCGTTCATCAACGACACGCTCCCCGAGTCCACGGCCGAACGCCTGCGCGCGCTCGAACCGCGCGACCCGGCAGGGATCGAGGGGTGAGCGGCGGGTCGGCCGACGGGGTCATCGAGCGGTCCGCGCTCGAGCCGACGGCGCTCCGGGCGGCGCTCGCCGCTCGCGAGCCCACGGCGGCCGCGGAGGGGGAGATCCGGGTCGTCCGCGCCCCCGGCCGGGTGAACCTCATCGGCGAGCACACGGACTACAACCTGGGGCTCGTGCTGCCGGCCGCGATCGACCTCGAGGTCCGCATGGCCATCGTCCCGACGGGTGGTGACCGGCGGGTCAAGATCGAGCTGCTCGACAGCGGCGAGCGGGACGGCTTCGACCTCGACGCGATCCCCGCGGCGGCCGATCGATGGATCGACTATCCGGCCGGCGTGGCATGGTCGATGAGCGAGGCCGGTCTGGCGGTGCGCGGGTTCCGGGCGGTCCTCGGCTCGACCCTGCCGATGGCCTCCGGGCTGTCTTCCTCGGCCGCGATGGAGCTCGCCTCGGCCTGGGCGCTCCTCGACCCGCCGGAGCTCGAGGCGCACGGCATCGACGCCATGGGGCTGGCCCAGCTGTGCCAGCGCGCGGAGAACGTCCACGTCGGCGTGAACTCCGGCCTGATGGACCAGTTCGCCTCGTCGCTCGGCCGGGCGGGATCCGCCATGCTGCTCGACTGCCGGAGCCTCGCGTCCCGCGAGGTCCGCCTGCCGCTGGACGACCACGCGCTGGTCGTCTGCGACTCCGGGTCGCCGCGCCGGCTCGGCTCGTCCGAGTACAACGCCCGCCGGGCGCAGTGCGAGCGGGCGGTGGCGGTCATCGCCCGGGAGGACCCCAGGGTGCGTTCCCTGCGGGACGTCGACCTCGCCACCCTCGAGGGTTTCGCCGACCGGCTCGACGCCGAGACCCGCCGACGCTGCGAGCACGTGATCCGGGAGAACGACCGGGTCCTGGCCGCGGTCGACCACCTGGAGGTGGGCGACGTCGAGGCCGTGGCGCAGCTGTTCGCGGAAAGCCACGCGTCGCTGCGGGACCTGTACGAGGTCAGCTCGGACGAGCTGGACGCGCTGGTCGAGATCGCGACCTCCATCCCGGGGACGGCGGCACGGATGACCGGCGCCGGCTTCGGCGGCTGCACGGTGAACCTCGTGCCACGAGCGGAGCTCGACCGGTTCGCCGATGCGATCGTCCGCGAGTACCGCGCGAGGACCGGGCTGGAGGCGCGCGTCCTCGTCGTCGCTGCGGCGGACGGGGCCGGACTGATGGGCTGACCGCGCGTCAGCCGGCCAGCAGCGGCAGCAGGACCCGATCGAGCTCGTCATCGGTGACGGCAGGTGCGACCCGCGCCAGGGTCCAGCTCTCGACATGGTCGACCGCGGACCCGGGCGCGAGACGGGTGAGGGGTCCCAGCGTCTCGACCTCGAGCATCTCGGGGTCGGTGAAGAGCTCTGTGTTGCAGCCCATGTCCGGGTAGGTGGCGTCCGGCGCGAAGGCGTAGCGCTTGATGAACGCCACACCGTCCAGCATGTAGGCGGACCAGCCCCGCGTGTTGCGCACGCCGGCCTTCTGCTTCGTCGTGGCGGAGGGATCCTGGCGCAGCTGGAGGTAGCGGCGACCCCACGTCCAGCGCGGGTCGCTCATGTCCGTGAAGTGCCAGAGGACGACCGGCCGCGCCGGCCGGAGCACGTCCGGGTGCGGGAAGTGCTCCTCCTGCGGCACCACGGCACGCCCGCCGGGCGCCATCACCGAGAGCGCCCACGGGGCCAGCTCGACGGACCACGCGTTTCGGTTGGTGATCCGGTGCAGGACCTCGACCCGCGGCTCCGTCCGCGAGAGCGTGATCTGCAGCTCCTTGGCGAGCCCGTTCGCCGGCTCTTCCGAGCGGAGGGTCAGCGTCGCTCCGTCCCAGCTGTGCTCGACCGGTCCGTTGTCCGGGGCGTACGTTCTCGGCATGACCTCCGGGGCATGCCACAGGCGGTGTCCCCCGTAGCTGTGCCACTCGTCGCCGCCGGTCTGACCCAGCGTCTCGGCGAACGTCTTGAACAGGTTGCGGCCGCCCAGGAAGCTGAGCCGGATGATGCGCGGGCCAACGTCGGTCGTGGCCACGAGCTCGATCTGCTCGTTGGCCAGCCGGATGCAGCCCGGCCAGCCTCCGAGCTCGACGGTCTGGAAGTCCACCGTCTCGGTCACGCCGCCTCCTCGTCGAACACGATGGCGACCTTGCCGCTGCCGCCCGCGTCCATGGTCGCGTACGCCTCCGCCGCCCGCTCCAGCGGGAACCGGTGGGTGACGGTGACCTCGGGATGCATGTTCCAACGCGGCATCCGCTCGACGAGGTCCTCCATCGCGGCGACGCTCGTGACCCATGACCCGTGGACGGTCTTCTGGTCGTGGATCAGGTCCGGGCTGGGGTCGAGCTCGACGGTCCCGCCCTCGCCGACGAAGGCGATGCGCCCCCACTGGCGGCTGCCGCGGACGGCCAGCTGCCGGCCCGCCGAGGCGCCCGACGTGTCGATCGCCACCTCCGTCCCGTGGCCGTCCGTCGCCGCCCGGATCCGCTCCAGGGCGTCCTCGCCCGGCGCGATCACGAGGTCCGCCA
>JACDBP010000347.1 GCA_013694835.1 Chloroflexota bacterium | reverse complement strand
GGCAGGACCTCGGGGATGCGCGCATATCGCTTGCGCTCAGGCGCGAGGTGTGCCCGCCGGGACGGCTCGACAGACAGCATGAAGCGCTCCGTTAGGACAGGGAGAGGGAACGAGGAGGACAGACGCGTAGCGGGACAGGGGTATAGAGAGGGGCCGCGCTCACAGAAGGGGCAGCATACCACGGAACCTTGCGCTGTCAACCACCGACGTGTCGCCACGTAACCGGTGTCGAAGCGCTGGCGAGTTGCTCCTCCGACGGGGATGCCCGGTCCGAACCAGTTGCTGGGGTCCCGCGTTGGCCACCGGTCGAGGAGGGGGTCACCCACCAGCTCCGGTGGTACTGGCCGAGCGAACGGCGCGACACAACGCCGCAGAGGAAGAGGCGGGCCCTCCGCGGACCCGCCTCTTGTCGTTCGTGCCGGACCGCCAGCGGCGGACGTAGCGCTCGCGGCTACTTGACCTCGACCTTCGCGCCCTGCTCCTCGAGCGCGGCCTTGATCTTGTCGGCCTCATCCCTGGCGACGCCTTCCTTGACGGCCTTGGGAGTGGCATCGACGAGATCCTTGGCCTCCTTGAGGCCCAGCCCGGTGAGCTCGCGGACGACCTTGATGACCGGGATCTTGTTGGGGCCGATCTCGGTCAGTGTCGCCGTGAACTCGGTCTGCTCCTCGACCGGAGCCGCCTCGGCAGCGGCGGCGGCGGGGGCGGCGACAGCAGCGGCCGGCGCGGCGGCGGTCACGCCGTAGCGCTCCTCGAACTTCTTGATGAACTCGGACAGCTCGAGCACGGTCATGCCGTCGATCGCCTCGAGGATCTGATCCTGGGTCAGTGTCGCCATCGTTGTCTCCTTGATGTCTGGATCGGGCTGGATCCTTGGCGGTGCGGCCTAACCTTGGCCCTCGGCGGCCGCCGCCTTGCGGTCGGCGACCTGCTGAAGGGCGTAGCCAAGGTTCCGGAGCGGCGCGGACAGCAGTCCGGCCATCGTGCTGAGCGGGGACGCGAAGCCACCGGCCAGCTGGCCCAAGAGCACCTCCCGGGCCGGCAGCGTGGACAGCTTCGTGACGTCTGATGCCTCGATGCGACGTCCCCGCAGCACACCGCCACGCACGGCGACCGTCCGGAACGGGCGCACGGCTTCCAGGAACGACTTGGCCACGGCGGCCTCGTCTCCGGAGCCGAGGGCGATTCCGGTGGGGCCCTCGAGCAGAGGGGTCATCTCACTGATTCCGGCCTGCTCCGCGGCGATCTTCGCCAGTCGGTTCTTCACCACCCGGTACTGGATCCCCTTGTCGTGAAGCGAGCGGCGGATCGCGCCGAGCTCCGAAACCTTGAGGCCGCGGTAGTCGGCGACGATCGAGGTCGGGTGGGTCGAGAACACCTCGACCAACTCGGCTACGGTCTCGCGCTTGGCCTCGGTGGGCATCACGCCTCCTTCCTGCCGGCTCCTGTCCTGGCCGGCACTGGTGGCGTCCGCCTGACATGACGAACGCCCTTGCGGTGTTCCGCGCAAGGGCGTCAGGCTGCTCGACGAGAGCCGGCGACGTCGCGTGAGCGACCCCGTCCGTGATGCACCTGCCTCGGCGTGCCCGTCGCCGTCCCCCGGCCGAAGCCAGGTCCGATGCGACGATTTCGGCCCCGTCCGCCGACCCCGAGGGCCGCGGCTGCCGTCCTGGAACGGCGGGCGCACGCTGTCTGTGGCGGAACGATCTTCAGTTGTGCCACGGGTCCATGGACCCGCCTGCCGGCGCCCCGATGGGGAGACGACGACCGATATGGTACCGGGCGGGGCGTCCGGATGCGGGACAGGCCCCGGGATCAGGCCGCGGCGCGGGCCAGCAGCGGTGGCACGTCGACGCGGATGCCGGGTCCCATCGCCGAGGCGACCGTGACACCCTTGAAGTACTGGCCCTTGACCGTGGTCGGGCGAGCCCGATTGATGGCGTCGACGAGCGCCGCCAGGTTGTCCTGCAGTTGCGCGTCGTCGAAGCTCGCCTTGCCGAACGGGCTGTGGATGATGCCGCCCTTGTCGACCTTGAACTCGACGCGCCCGCCCTTCACCTCGCGCAGCGCGCGCTCGATGTCGAAGGTGATGGTGCCGGACTTCGGGTTCGGCATCAGCCCGCGGCGACCGAGGATCTTCCCCAGCCCCCCGACCATGCCCATCATGTCCGGCGTCGCGATGGCGATGTCGAACTCGAGCCAGCCAGCCTTGATGCGATCGACCAGGTCCTGTCCACCGACCTCGTCGGCGCCCCCGCGGAGGGCCTCCTGGGCCTTCTCGCCCTGGGCGAAGACGAGCACCCGCACCAGCTTGCCCGTGCCGTGCGGCAGGACGACGGTGCCACGCACCATCTGGTCGGCGTGGCGCGGGTCCACGCCGAGCCGGACGTGGGCCTCGACGGTCGGGTCGAAGCCGACGGTCGACGTCTCCTTCAGCAGGCGGGCCGCCTCCTCGGGCTCATAGACGCGCTCCCGATCGACGAGCTTCGCGGCCTGTTCGTACTTCTTGCCATGCCTCGGCATCGTGTTCTCCTTCGCTGGCGGCCCGGCGCCCTGATCGGCGTCGCGCCTCCCCCTCTCGCGCCGCGGGGTGGACGGCTGGCTGGTGGACAGGCCCGGCGGGAGCCTACCTCCGCAGCGGCACTTCGTGCCTGCTGCGCGCCCTAGGCAACGACTTCGATGCCCATCGAGCGGGCAGTCCCCTCGATGACCTTCGAGGCGGCGTCGATGTCGGCCGCATTGAGGTCGGCCATCTTGATCTGGGCGATCTCGCGGACCTGGGCCTTGCTGACGCGGCCCACGCGCTCGCGGCCGGTGGTCGCGGAGCCTTTCTCGACGCCGGCAGCCTTGCGCAGCAGGTCGGCTGCGGGCGGCGTCTTCAGGATGAAGGTGAAGCTGCGGTCCTCGAAGACGGTGATCTGCGCAGGGATGACCTGGCCGGCCTGGGCAGCGGTCCGCTCGTTGTACGTCTTCGTGAACTCGACGATGTTGATGCCGTGCGGGCCCAGTGCCGTTCCGACCGGCGGCGCGGGCGTCGCCTTGCCCGCCGGCAGCTGGAGGGTAAGCACGATCCGGATCTTCTTAGCCAAGGGATCCAGCCTCTCCGTGATGGGCAGCTGCTCGGCCCTGCGGCGCGGCGCCCATGGTAGGCGGGTGGGGGATGGGCTGGATGGTCACAGCTTCTCCACTTGCAGGAAGTCGAGCTCCACGGGCGTCTCACGACCGAAGATGCTGACCAGCACCTTGAGCTTGTTGCGCTCGGGGTTGACCTCGTCGACCGTGCCGATGAACTCCGAGAACGGCCCGTCAGTGACCCGGACGCTCTGGCCCTTCTGGAAGGCGACACGGTACTTGGGGGTCTCGACGCCCATCTGGCGCAGGATCTGCTTGACCTCGGCCTCGTCGAGCGGGATCGGCTCGTTCCGGGTGCCGGGGATGTTGCCGCCACCCACGAAGCTCGTGACGCCCGGCGTGTTGCGGACAACGAACCAGGAGTCCGGATCGAGGATCATCTCCACGAGCACGTAGCCCGGGTAGACCTTCTTCTGGACGGTGACACGCTGCCCGCCGCGGATCTCGATCTCGTCCTCCTCGGGCACCAGCACCTGGAAGATCTTGTCCTCCATGCCCATCGACTCGATGCGGTGCTCCAGGTTCGCCTTCACCTTCTTCTCGTAGCCCGAGTAGGTGTGGATGACGTACCAGTGCTTCTGCGGCTGCGGGACCTGGGTCTCGAGCACCTCGGTCATCACGCCGGCCCGGCCAGGAACGCGAGCACGATGTTGTACGCCTGGTCGAAGATCGAGATGAACAGGCCGATGAGGCCGCTGATGACGAACACGAGGATCGTCAGGTTGCGGGTCTGCTCCCTGGTCGGCCAGGTCACCTTCTTCAGTTCGGACCACGCCTCGTCGAGGAAGCGTCGGATGCGTGACACGATCGGTCTGTTGCCTCAGGTACGGAGTGGGTCGCTGTAGGTCTGGGCTGGTCAGGGTTGGCAGGCGCGGCCGGACTCGAACCGACAACCACTGGTTTTGGAGACCAGAGCTCTGCCAAATTGAGCTACGCGCCTAACGGTATCCGTGGCTATTTTGCCTCGCGATGGAGGGTATGGCGTCGACAGCGCGGACAGTACTTCTTCAGCTCGATCCGGCTGGGGTCGTTCTTCTTGTTCTTCTCGGTCGCGTAGGTCCGCTCCTTGCACTCGGTGCAGGCGAGCAGGATGACGGGTCGATTCTCGGCCTTGGCCACGGACTACTTCCTCCTTCGCAGCGGCACTTCGTGCCCTGCTGCGCGCCCGCCGCGGACCCTCCGCGAACGCGGCTGGTCCGAGCCGTGCTGGCTCATGCCTCGATGCTCACGATGGCACCGGCACCGACGGTGTGGCCGCCCTCGCGGATGGCGAAGCGCTGGCCGGTCTCGAGGGCGATCGGCTGGATGAGCTCGACGGTCATGTCGACGTTGTC
>JACDBP010000349.1 GCA_013694835.1 Chloroflexota bacterium | reverse complement strand
AGATGCAGCGGTTCGATCATCGGTCGTCCGTCTGGTCATCCTCGACAGCAGCGCGGAACCGGGTGGCCGCGTCGCCCCAGACCTGCCGCAGGTAGTCACGGACGGCTTCCACGCCCTTGTCGTGGAGGCGGTACACGCGACGAGTGCCCTGGGGATATTCGACCACCAGCCCGGCGGCCTTCAGGAGTCGGAGGTGTCGGGAAACGGCCGGCCTGCTGATCGGCAGCGCATCGGCGATCTCACGCACGGACCGTTCGCCGGACCCGAGCAGTTCGACGATGGCGCGCCGGTTCGGGTCGCCGAGGGCACCGAAAGGATCGCCGGTCGACAACGAGGACATGGGCATTCCGATCCTACTCGTCGTCGGGTACCCGGTCTGTTACCGCAGTGCGGGGGCCTGTCGCGCGGCTACGCTCCCGCCATGGCCCAGCAGGCGAGCCCACCGCCGCGAATCGTCACGCTCGTACTGGTGACCCCGGGCGGCCGACCCGTGGGGGTCCTGCCGCCGTTCGAGGTCAGCGTTCCATGGTGGCAGGAGACGGGCCCGGTCGTGCAGGGCGCACGCGAGCGCTTCGGCCTCGACATCACCGTCCTTCGCCTCCTCGCAGCCGAGCGTCACGTAAGCCACGGAGGTTCCGTGACCTACCTCGCGGAGGCCGAGGCTCCGGCCCCGGATCTCGAGCCGTGGGCTGGTACGCTCGACGAGCATCCGCTGCGTGCCACGTGGGCGAGGCCGGGTGGGCCCGACGCTGAACTGGCCTGGGCAACAGCCGTCATGGCCGATCGCGGCATCGAGGCGCACGGCCGGCCGGAGCAGGTCCGATCGTGGAACCTCTCGAGTCTCTGGCGCCTGCCGACCAGCGGCGGGGCGTGCTGGCTCAAGGTCGTGCCGCCCTTCCTTGCCCACGAAGGGCGTCTGCTCGAGCGACTCCAGGGTGGCGCGGTGCCGAACGTGCTCGCGGTGGACGGGCCTCGCATCCTGATGGCCGAACTCTCAGGTCAGGACCTGTACGAGGCGAAGGGCGCGACGCTGCGCTTGATGGTCTCGCAGGTCGTGGGCCTGCAACAGACGTGGCTGGGCCGGACCGAGGAACTCATGGACCTGGGCCTGCCCGACTGGCGCGGCCCCGCGCTGACGGCGGCGATCGCGGACGTTGTCGAGCGGGTCGGGCCACAGCTTCAACCGGCCGTTCAGAGCCGACTCGATCGCTTCGTCGATGATCTCAACCGGCGGTTCACGACGATCGATGCGTGCGGTCTGCCCGACACGCTGGTCCATGGCGACTTCCATCCGGGTAACCACCGCGGTGACTCGGAGCGTATCGTCCTGCTTGACTGGGGCGACAGCGGCGTCGGTCACCCGTTGCTCGACCAGCCGGCCTTCCTCGAGCGCGTTGCCGAACCGGATGTGGCAAAGGTCCGCGACCACTGGCACCGCGCATGGCGCGAAGTTGTCCCCGGCTCTGACCCGGATCGCGCCTCCGCGCTCCTCGCCCCGATCGCGGCAGCCCGCCAGGCCGTCATCTACCTGCACTTCCTCGACCACATCGAGCCATCCGAGCACCCGTACCACGCGGCCGATCCCGCAGACTGGCTAGGCCGGACCGCCGCACTGCTCTGACCTGGCGGGGGGACGCAGCCGCGATCAGCCCGGGAAGGCCGGCGGGAATCGGGCGGTGCCTCGCAACCCCGGTTCCCACGCCGGCAGCCGAAGCGCCATCCAGTTCGCATCGCGCCAGGGTCGCGGCGGCTCGATGCCGATGCCGCGGGCCGGCTCGAAGCCGAATCTCGGGTAGTAGTCGGCGTGCCCGAGAAGGCAGATCAGTGGCTGGCCACGGTCGGTCGCCAGCTCGATCGCCGCGCGCATCAGAGCTCTTCCGATGCCCTTGCGCTGCCGGTCCGGCAGGACGGCCACCGGACCGAGCATCCAGATCCGCCGGATCACGGCCCCGTCGATCCCCACCAGATCACCCTCGCTGAGCAGCAGATGCCCGACGACGGCGCCGTCGGTATCCTCCGCTACCAGCGAGCCGTCGGGGATCCAGCGGTCGGTGCCCCGGATGCCGTCGACGATGCCGCCCTCGACGTTTCCGCGGAACGCAGCCTCGTTGAGCGCGCGGATCCCGGCCTCGTCGGCCGATGCCTCAGGACGGATCGTCGGCTGTGGCATCGGGAACCGCTCAGAACCAGCGCGGGAAGCGCAGCTGGTAGCGATCGCGGAGTGACACCGCCAGAGGGACAAGGAAGCCGGACGGACGTCGGTGCATCGTCTCCGAACGGTACTGGCAC
>JACDBP010000346.1 GCA_013694835.1 Chloroflexota bacterium | reverse complement strand
GTGTCCATCGGTCACCATCCCTATGTGCCCTCGGTCCGGCGGGGTCCGTCGTCGACGACCGACGGCGGTCAGCCGATGCTAGGGACAGGGACTTATCCCCCGGTCATCTCGCACTTATCCGCTGCTTATCGGCTGCCCGAACAGCGAGCGCGGGGAATGGATGGAAACGGCGCGCCTTGCGGAGGGGCCGTCGATGGCCGTGAGGTAGGGCTCCTTCAGCCGCGCTGGGACTGGAAGCACTCGCTGCAGTACACCGGGCGCGCGCCGGTGGGCTGGAAGGGCACCTGCGCGACCTTGCCGCAGTTCGCGCAGACCGCCTCGAACATCTGCCGCGGGCGTCGCTCCCCACCGAAGCCGCCCCCGCCACCATAGCCCCCGCCGTCGGAGCCGTAGCTCGAGCTGTATCCATCCCCGCCGTTCGTTCCGCCGGCGGCGTTGCGCTGAGCCTTGCGGGTCGCGCGGCAGGTGCTGCACCGCTTGGGCGGCTCCGTGAAGCCGCGCTGCGCATAGAACTCCTGCTCTCCCGCCGTGAACATGAACTCCTGCCCGCAATCCAGGCAGTTCATCGCCCGGTCCGTATACACGAACTCCTCGACCTCCATCGCGTTGGGCTGACCGTCCTGGGTCGAGTCGTCGCGCCGGGCGGTCCCGATCGCTCCCCACGCCGGTCGGATGCCGCCGAGGGAGTCCCGTTCTGAGCGCCGCGTCCAGGCCCTGGAACCGGGCGACTATCGCAGACGCCAAAACGGCCGTCTACCCCTAAACGCACCCCTCGCCCCGACCGATCTCGCGGCCCTCAGCACTCCTGGCCGGAGGTGACCCCCACGCCGGACTCTGTCGACCACTTGCAGAGGAGCCTGACCATGCCGCCGCGCGTCACCGAGAACTTCGCATAGGCATGGTCGATGCAGCCCGCCATGCAGTCGCCGGAGCCCGTGACGAACGTCAGCTCCCAGTCGTCGCCGACCGGACGGGCGATCACATGCGGCCCATCGCCGATCATGCCGGGCACCTGGGGCGCGTACCCCAGGAACTGCGGATCGAACGCGCCGACCGCCGCGATCGCAGCCGCAGCCGAATCGATCGAGCCACCGATCGATGGCGCGGGGGTCGCCGGCGGCGACGAGGTGGGAGACAACGATGGCGAGGCCACGGGCGATGGGCTGGCCGATGCGGCCGCGGAGGTCGAGGGGACGACGGAGGCGGGTATCGAAGGGCTCGACGGCGGAAGCGTCGGCGAGGGCGATGCGCTCGGCCCCGTGGCGCCGCAACCAGCCAGAACGGAGGAGAGCAGGGAAATGGTCACGAGGAAAGTCCCGCGGGCCCGGGGCCCGCTCCCCCAGGAGCGAGCCGCCCGGGCGCCGGGACGAGTGATTCGGATGGTGGTCGACGAAGAGACGTTCACCGGCGACGCCGTGTTGCGGCGCGATCGTGCCCCCTCGTCATGGCGGCCCTGACGTCGTCCGGCGCGGATCGGTTCCCTCATTCGCCTCCCCAGATTCGACCAGCCGGCGGCGGACCGCGATCGACGTCGGCGAGGGCCCTTTGCCACCGGCGGGCTATCCTGCCGGGCGATGACCGAGCAGCGACGTCCGCCCACGCAGCCCACCGAGGACCGCAAGCTTCTCCAGACGCAGCCGTACGCCGACGCGAGTTTCCTCGAGACCGACGCGTGGCGTTCGCTGCGCATCATGGGCGAATTCGTCGACGGCTTCGACGCGCTGGCCAGGCTCGGACCGGCCGTCAGCATCTTCGGCTCCGCGCGAACGCCGCCCGATGACCCGATGTACGGCTCCGCCGAACGCCTTGCGGGGCTCCTCGCGACTCACGGCTACACGGTCATCACCGGCGGCGGACCGGGCATCATGCAGGCGGCCAACAAGGGCGCCCAGGAGGCCGGTGGGTTCTCGGTCGGGCTGGCCATCGAGCTGCCGAACGAGCAATCGACGAATCGGTGGTGCGACCTCGCCATCAACTTCCGCTACTTCTTCGTGCGCAAGACGATGTTCGTGAAGTACGCGCAGGCCTTCGTGATCTTCCCTGGCGGCTACGGCACGCTCGACGAGCTGTTCGAGGCGTTGACCCTGGTCCAGACCGGCAAGATCGAGCATTTCCCGATCGTGCTGTACGGCCGCGCCTACTGGCAGGGGATGCTCGCGTGGATCGAGAATGTGCTCGTCGAAGGCGGCAAGATCAACGCGCTGGACCGCCAGCTGGTGCAGCTGACCGACGACGTCGACGAGATCGTGGACATCATCGTCGAGTCCTTCGAGGACGAGGCCCGCGCGCAGGCGGAGATGGCGAACGCACCGGAGGGTGCCGGCAGGGCCGAAGCTGAGCGCGAGCAGGCGGCGCAGACCACCACCACGCAGCCACAGTGACCGGCGACCCGGCGACCGGCACGGCCGTTCGGCACAATGGGCCGATGCGCATCGCGGTCGCCGCGGACCATGCCGGGTTCCCCCTGAAGGGCCCCATCCTCGCGTGGCTGGAGGAGAACGGGCACCAGGGCGTCGACATGGGCACCCACGACGAGACGCCGGTCGACTACCCGGACGTCATCGCACCTGCCGCACGGGCCGTCGCGGCCGGTGAATGCGACCTGGGCATCGTCCTCGGCGGCAGCGGCACCGGAGAGCAGATCGTCGCCAACAAGATCCCGGGCATCCGCTGCGTCGAAGCGACGGAGCCTGTCACTGCCCGCCTCGGTCGTGAGCACAACGACGCGAACGTGCTGTCGATGGGCGCACGGATCGTGGGGACCGCCCTGGCTCTTGGCTGCGTCGAGGCCTTCGTCAAGGGCGAGTTCCAGGGTGGGCGGCACGCGCAACGAGTGCGGAAGATCGCCGAGCTGGAGCGTCTCGACGCCACGGAGCGTTGATCCCGCTGGTCGCTTACGGCGCGTTGAGCGCGTGGAGCAACAGCTGCTGCGCGACGCCGGCAGCCGCGCCCCAGTGCGCGGTCAGGGCCCGGGTCTCCGCTTCGGTGGGTAGCCGGCCCTCCAGATAGGCGAGACCGACCGCCTTGCGCACACCGAGGTCGCCGCCCACGACGACGGGGCGGCCGAGCGTTCGGGCAAGGAACCACTCGGCGCTCCACCGCCCGATCCCCGGCAGCTGCACGAGACGCCCGATGACAGCCTCGTCGGCCAGCCGGTCGAGGTCTACGCGCTCCAGGCCCCCCTCCACCACCCGGCGGGCGACGGCGATGATCGAGAGGCCCTTGCGGTACGTGAACTGGAGCGCCCGGAGGTCGTCGGGGTCGGCGGCGGCGAGCGCAGCGGCGTCGAGGCTCCAGGCGCGCTCACCGTCCAGGTCGAGCGGGATGCCGTATCGCTCGGCAAGCCGCCCGCGGATCACTGCCGCCCAGCGCAGGTTGATCTGCTGGGCACTGATGGAGCGCACGAGCGCCGTGAGCGGATCCGGGTGGAGCAGCGGCCGAACGCCCGGGAACCGGGCATCGGCGCGCGCGATCGCCGGATCGACGTCGACCAGGGCGGGCAGCGACTCGTCGGCGAGCACGAAGCTCCGACGAACGGCATCGGTGATCGCCGCGAGCCGGTCCTCGCGGGCTGTGAGGTCGATCGCCGGATCGCCAGTCGAACCGACGGGGACCGCGCGATACGGCACGGGCTCGCCGACGACTCGGACGCTCCGGAGGAAACGCCGGCCGTCCCATCGATCGATCCCGTCGTCCCCCCACCGGCCCAGGCCCACGACCGAGGCGGCGATGTCCAGCGGGGCCGGAAACCCGATGCGGGCCGTCGCCAGCGCCTCAGGCATGGACATCGCAGGGGTCGAGGGCGGTGCTGGTTCGGCGCTGGAAGCGCGCCCGCTCAGATCCGGACGAGAGCTCGACCGACGTCCTCGCGCTCGCTGCGCATGTAGTCGCCGCGCAGGTCATCGAACGCTACCCGGAACCTCATCCACAGCTCGCGGGCCTCGGCGGCCACGACATCGGCGCCGCGCGCCTCGGGATCGCCACGCCGAACGATCGCCTGGATGTACCTGCCGACGTGGGCCCGATGCTCGTCGGACAGCGCGCGATGGTCCGGCTTCCAGTCTTCGAGGAAGCCGGGCGAGGGAGCCTGGGTAAGGGTCGGCATCACGGTCCCCGGATTCTACTCGCCTACCGCCGCTACTCCGGCTCGATACCTACGGCGCGGTCCAGCTTCTCGCCGGCGCGGACGGCGAGAGCGCTCGCGACCCCGCGAGCGAAGTCCCGATCGTCGCTCAGGACCACCAGTGCCACGACGGCCACCAGGTCGCCACGCCGCCACAGATGCAGGTAGCGCGACCTCGCGCGGTCCGGTGGGTCGGCGCGAACCGACTCGAAGGCACGGCTCTCCTCGCCGATCGCGATGGCCTCGAATTCGGTGAGGTCCTGGGTCCGAGCGATCTCGTCACCGAACGCCGCGACGAATCCGACGGCGTCCCCCGGCGTCGGGAAAACCATGCGGATGTCCGTCATGCGCTCGATGGAGCTGGTCGGCCGCCCGCTCCAGGCCTGCCACACGACCGCCCGGCCGTTGCTGACGCGGAAGGAGGCGTAGTCCACGAGGTCGTCGCCTGCTTCCAGCGGCCCGCTGCGCTGGAGCTGATCGACGATCACGTCCTCGTCGCTGAGCTGGACCAGCGAGAGGAAGGCCTGGGTCTGAAGGTCGATCGCGCCCGAGACGTTGGCACCGGCGGTCGGGGGAGCGCTGGGTGGTACGGTCGCTGGAAGGGTCGGCGTGAGCGCGGGTGTCGGCGCGGCGGTCGGGGTCGGCGCGGCGGTCGGAGTCGGAGGGAGGGTCGCGGTCGGCGGGGACGTCTGGGTCGGCAGGAGGGTCGGGGTCGACGAGGCCGTCGGTGCGATGGTGGGTGCGGATCCCGGAGTCCCCAGCGCGCTCGTGCCCGAAGCCAAGGTGGTCATGAGCGTCGGGACAGAGGTCGCGGTCGCCGGCGGAACCGGGCTGGACGTCGGGGTCGCCGGTCGAGACGTCGGCAGTCCGGGGCTGGTGGCGGTCGTCGCGACCGGTGATCCAAGACCCATGAACACCGATGGGCTCGGCAGTGCCTCGGGTGCCCTGCCGAAGCCCAGGAACACGGCCCCGAGGATCACCAGCAGGACGACGATCACGCCCCCTGCGGCGATGGGCGCGGCCTTTCGCGGGTCCCGGCGCCGTGGCGTCGATGGCGGCGCCGCTCGTCCGCCGGTCCGCGGGGCGACGGGCCCGCTCCGTGGATCGAACGACCCTGCCGGTGCCTGACTCAACGATCTCCCCGCGGCGGATGCTACCGGCCGAGTCTAGGTCAGCGCAGATCGCGCATCGGCCCGGACCGACGCGGTACGATCGCATCTCGAGCGGGAGTAGCTCAG
>JACDBP010000330.1 GCA_013694835.1 Chloroflexota bacterium | reverse complement strand
CGCCGGACCCGCGGCTGCCGGCGATCGGCGCGGGGTGCGGCGTCCTCGCCTGGCTCGTCGGGAGCTTCGGTGCCTACCTGGTCGGGCTGTTGGTGTTGCCAGGTTCAGGACTGAGCCTCGGAGAGCGGATGGCGAACGTTCCCTTCGGCGATGCCCTGGCCACGCAGATCTCGTTGGTGGACATCGCCGCCATCGCGCTCCTGGCCGGGATCGCCTGGCGCTCGGCGCGCTGACCGGACTTCCTGGCAGGGCCGCCGCTCGGCAGGCGGCGTGGGGGCTTGACCGTGGCCATCATCGGCCCGAAGGTGTGGCCACTGTGAGCAAGCTCGTCATCGCGATCATCCACGACGAGGACGCCGGCAACGTCATGGGAGCCCTTCACGAGGCCGGGTATCGCGTCACGAGGCTCGCGTCGCGGGGCGGCTTCCTGCGCTCGCGCAACACGACGCTCCTGGTGGGGCTGGAGGACGAACAGGTCGGGGCGGCGATCGCGATCATCGAGCGCAACTGCGAGCCACGGACGGAGCAGGTCCCGATCGAAGCGTTCGCCGGCATGGAAGCGAGCTGGCTGCCGACGGAGGTGACCCACGGTGGTGCCACCATCTTCGTCCTGCCGCTCGACGAGATCCGCCGGCTCTGAGGCTGAGGCTACTCGGTCGTCTCCCCGAGGAACGGCATGTTCTGCGCCTCGAGGGCATGGACGCTCATCAGCAGCGCGGCGGTCTTCTGCTCCGCGACCTCGCGCACGTAGGCGGCCTCCTCGTCAGGCGTCATGGGCCGGCCGCGGATGATGTCGCGCGACTTGCCGACCATCAGCCAGGCGAGGTGATATCGATCCATCGAGCCCCACAGCGTTCCCAGCAGGTCGTCGGACAATTTGAGCCACATCCGCAGGCCGCCGATGGTCGGCGCGACCTGCAGCCGCTCGCCCTCCCGGATGAGGCGGCGGGTCTCGCTGATCGCCTGCTCGCGTCGCATCGATGGGGTGCACTCCGGCTCAGACGGGGACGGCAGCGGATCGCGGGCGCATGATAGGCGCCCTCCATGTCTTCCCTGCCCACCCTCGTGCGCATCCTGCAACGCCCGCGTCGCGCGCTGGCTGCCCGCCGGATCGCCGCGCCGGCCGCCACGACCCCGGCCTTCGCAGATGGAGCAGGCGGCGGGACTCCCTTCGAAGCCGCGGTCCGGATCGTCCGTGACGCGGTTCGCGATGGCAGCCTCCCCGCCGCCACCGTCGCCATCCGCCAGGGCGACGCCGAGCCCCTGATCGAGACCATGGCCCGTCCAGGCGGCGACCGGACCGCGCGCGACAGCATCTGGTTCCTGGCTTCGGTCACGAAGCCGGTGACGTCCGCGGCGGTGATGCTGCTGGTCGAGGCTGGGCGGGTGGACCTTGACCGCCCGCTCGTGGAGGACCTCCCCGAGTTCGCCGGTGCCGAGCGCTCGGCGATCACCCCGCGACTCCTGCTCAGCCATACGGCCGGCATCGACGATTCGGCGACCGGCGTCCTGACCCGCGCCCGCCCCAGCACCGGCCAGCTGCTCGATCTCGCCTGCCGAGTGCCGCTGAGGTTCCGGCCGGGTACCCGCTTCGAGTACTCGTCGGTCTCCTTCTTTCTGCTCGGGGAGCTGATCGCGCGCCGTTCAGAGATGAGCTACCCGACCTTCGTGCGCGATCGCGTCCTGGCGCCACTAGGCATGGACGAGACCACCTTCGACCCGCGTTCCCTCGGCAGGAAACGCCTGATGCCGGTCCACGGTGCCGCGCTCGACAGCTGGTGGAAGCGGCGCATCGCGCTCGGGTACCTGGCGGGGCTGCAGCATCCCGGCGGCGGCCTCTGGGGCACCGTCGACGATCTGCTCCGCCTTGGCGGCGCGTTCCTTGACTCCTGGCACGGCCGACCGGGCGCACTGCTCCGGTCGGACTCGATACGGGAGATGACGCGGCTGCAGACTGCGGAAGCGCCGGCGATCAAGGACGGTGTCGAACGCCAGGCGAACTACGGCCTGGGATGGTGGAAGCCGGGGTACGCGCGCGAGGTGCCAGCGTCGAGGGCTGCGTTCGAGCACGGCGGTGCGACCGGCACCCGCCTCTTCGTGGACCCAGCGCGCGACCTGGTGGTCGTATTCCTCAGCAACGAATGGCGGCAGCCGGCGGACCTCGCCTGCTGGCCGTTCCTGCGTGGCGTGTACGAGGCGCTCGGCCCGGCCCGCTGACGGACCTGGGCCGAGCCACCGCGCGCCTGGGATGGCCCCGGACAGCGCGGGGTGAGTGCCTCGCTCAGCCGGCCTGCTGAGCGGCCCCCTTCTCGATCGGCATGCCGACCATCGAGCCCCACTCCGTCCACGACCCGTCGTAGTTACGCACCCTCGGGTAGCCGAGCAGCTCCTTGAGCACGAACCAAGAGTGGCTGGACCGCTCACCGATGCGGCAGTATGCGATGACGTCCTTGTCGGGCGTGATGCCCTTGGGCTCGTACAGCGCTCGCAGCTCATCGGTTGACTTGAAGGTACCGTCCTCGCGGACGGCCTGGGCCCACGGGATCGACTGGGCACTCGGGATGTGCCCGCCGCGCTGGGCGGTCTCGGTCATGCCCGCCGGGGCGATGACCTCACCGGAGAACTCGGCCGGTGAGCGGACGTCCACCAGCGCGAACCCCGCTTCACCGATGCGAGGCAGGATGTCGTCGCGGAAGGCCCGCAGCCCGGCATCCTTCGGCGGGAGCTCCAGATCCGTTTCGGCGTGGGTGGGCGCGTCCGTCGTCAGGGGCAGGCCGTTGTCGAGCCAGTACTTGCGCCCGCCGTTGACGAGGCTGACCTTGTCCCAGCCAGCGTTCTTCAGCTGCCAGTACGCCCATGCGGCGAACCAGTTGTTGTTGTCGCCGTAGAGGGCGACGTGCGTGTCCGGGCCGATGCCTGACTTGCGGAGCAGGGCCTGCAGATCCTCGCGACTTGCGACGTCGCGGCGGATGCCGTCGGCAAGCTGACTGGTCCAGTTCCATCCCACGGCACCCGGAAGGTGCCCCTGGTCGTAGGCGGCGGTGTCGACGTCGACCTCGATGAAGCGGACGTTCGGGTCGTCCAGGTGGTCTTTCGCCCACTCGGGCGAGACGAGCGCGGCCTGGTTGGCGTAATCGTCCTGATGTGGCATCCGTTCGTGCTCCTCTGATACTTCGTGTGCGCGAGCGGCCCGGTCGATGCGGGCCACTTCCCGCGTTGCTGAGCGACCGGCTCGGCCGCCCCCCGCGTCGCAGCGACCGTCCCGGCCGCCCGATCCCTTTGCGCGCCCGACCTCGACGCCGGCGAACCGGCTGTCAGGGGATCGCGCCCTCGTCGATCGCGAAGGCGCGGAGGCGCTCTCGACACTCTCCCGCCAGGCGTTCGAGCTGCCGCTGGATCCACGGATCGACCCGGCTGCTGTCCTCGATGGTGACCGTCGCGCCGGCGTGATCCTCGTCGAGGGCGATGCCGTCCACGGTGCGGTAGTCACTCATCCAGTTGGACTGGAGCTGGACGATGGCATCCGTCACCACCGATCGCGTGAACGACCAGTCGACGTACTCAGCGTTAAGTCGGTCGACGAGGTCGCGGAGCCTGACCGGCACGCCACGTGGGATGCGCGCCAGCAGGTGCACCACGCGCAGCGACGCGAACGGGTCGCCGGACTCGGCGATCGTGGGGGGCTGGAGCGAGGGGTCGATCAGACCCGGCGTGTCACGGAGCTGAAGCACGGGCAGGTTCCGATAGGCATGGTGGGACGGTCCCCCGAGCCTAGCACGCGTTCGGCGACTGATGCCACTAGGCGGCCAACCTGCCAAGCTCAAGGTCGTCGCCGACGATCCGGCCGTCCCGGACCCGGACGATCCTGTCGCAGGCGGCCCCGACCTCGGGATCGTGCGTGACCAGCACGAAGGTCTGGCCGCGTTCCCGATTGAAGGTCCGGAGCAAGCGCAGGATCTCCGTGCTCCGGGCTGAGTCCAGATTGCCCGTCGGCTCGTCGGCGAGGACGAGCATCGGCTCGTTGACGAGCGCCCTGGCGATGGCCACGCGCTGCTGCTCCCCGCCGGACAGCTCGGAGGGACGGTGACCGAGCCGATCTCCCAACCCCACGAGCTCCAGCGCCGACGCCGCCTCCGACCGGGCCGTTGCGCCGCCGCGACCGGCATAGGTCGCAGCCAGGGCCACGTTCTCGGCTGCCGTGAGTGTCGGTACGAGGTTGAACTGCTGGAACACGAAGCCCATCTGCTTCGCGCGCATGCGGGTCCGTTCGCCGTCGCCCAAGCGCGTCACGTCGCGCCCCTCGATGGTCAG
>JACDBP010000305.1 GCA_013694835.1 Chloroflexota bacterium | reverse complement strand
GGTCACGCGAGCGTGACCCGTTGCGGGTCGTCCAGCAACAGGCGGCCCAGCCGCAGCGATTCTCGCGCCTCGAGCGCCACGTCGGCCCTACCGGCGGCTTCGGCGGCGTGGATCCGGGCCTCCAGGTCGCGGATGAACGCCCCGGCGATCGTGTCTGGTGGCGGCATCGGCCCGTCGGGGTCGGTGCGCGTGGCAACGTCGCGGAAGCGTACCTTCAGGAACGCCGGCTCCAGTTGACGCTCGATCTCGTCATCGTGGAGCTCCAGCTCCGGCGCCGCGAGGCCCACAAGCCGTACGTCGAGCACCAGGTCCGGGTCGGCCAGGTCGCGCAACCGCCGCACGAGCTCGTCCTGCGAGCCCACCTGCCCTGCATCCAGCTCGAGCTTGCGGAACCGCGTCCGACCGACGGTCTGCGGCTGGACCGTCACCCTTTTCCGGCCGTCGACGACCTCGAGGTCCACGAGCAGCACCTGCCCAGCCCCGTCCTGGTCGACGGCCACGGGCTCGGGTGCCCCGGCGTACGCCCAGACCGTCCCGTTCGCCGATCCTTGCCGGAACGAGTGCCAGTGGCCAAGGGCGAGGTAGTCCAGCCCACTGGCGCCGATCTCCGCCTCCGTGAACAGCACGTCGTCCCGCTCCACCTTCCCCTCCACGCGCAGGGAGCCGTGGAGCAGGCCGATGCGCCAGCGGACCTCCGCGGCACCGGTCAAAGGGAGAGAGGCGAAGGGGCTCTCGGGAGCGCGTTTCGTCTCGAAGACCCGGCCGCCGACCGCCAGATCGAGGGCGGGGTAGACGGCGATCTCGTTGCCGGGTGTCAGGACCCGCAGCCGGTCGCCGCCGGACTCCTGGTCGGCCAACGCTGGCAAGTCGAAGACGCGGTAGATCGAGCCCACGTCGTAACAGTCGTGGGTGCCCGGGATGACCACGCAGTGAACGCCGCTCTCGGCGAGCCGGCGCAGCTCGCCCGCGGCACGCTCCACCGAGCGGCGCGGCTGCGCGTTCGAATCGAACAGGTCACCGGCGATCAGGACGAGCTCGACGCGCTCGGCGAGGGCGAGGTCGACCGCCCGGCTGAAAGCCCCGAACTGGCGTTCCCGCTGCTGGGCCGCGGCCGCTCCGAGGTCGTGATGGCGTGCGCCCAGATGGACGTCGGCCATGTGCAGCAGCCTGGGCAATGCTCCGAGCGCCTCCCTCCGGAGTCCATCCGGCGCCGGACCGTGCGGGATGGTCAGCGCAGCGCCATTGTGGCACCGCAGGCCCGTCGCAGGCCCGTCGCAGGCCTGTCGCAGGCCTATGGGGCAGCGCTGAAGGTCACCTTCACATCGAACGGTTCGCCGACAGGCTGATCCTCCTCATCGAGCCAGGCCAGTCCGGCGCAGTCGATGGTCCCCTCGAACCGCTCACGCGTCGAAATCGTGACGTTGACGGTGCAGCGTCCCGCCATGTCCTGGACGTACCGGTCGTCGGGCGACGTCAGCGACAGGAACGGGATCGGGTCCTCGGTCGCGATGGCACCCGTACCGAAGAACCCCGTGACCGACAGATACCAGCCATTTTCCTTGCCGCGCTCGCGCCACGACACGCTCGTGCCTTCCACGGGGTCGGATCCGGAGAAGATGATGCCGTCTTCGCTCGGCACGATCTCGGCGAGCTCGACCGTTGCCCGCTCGCTTCCGGTCAGCGTCAGCGACGCTGCGCCCGTCCGGAACGCGACGGGGAGGCCCTCCGATCCGGTTGGCAAGCTCGTCCCCACGGCAGAGCTCGTGGCCGTCGGGCCGCTCGTGGAAGTCGTCGCCACCGTCCGAGGGGCGGTGGCCGACGATGGGCCGGAGCCGCTCCCGCACGTGGCTACGAGCAATCCGGCCAGAACGACCAGGAGAGCCGCTTCCCCACTCGATGGGCGGTCGAAGGTGCGCTTCATGCCCCGGATTGTCCCCCATCGCGGCCGCAGACCCTCCATCCGGTCGCGGTGGTAGGCTCTCGGAGGAATCCGGTGCGCCCCGAACAGTGGACCTCGACAGAACACCTGGGTCGCGCGGCGCTCGACTGTCTGACGCTTCGCGCCCGGCCGCCTAACACGTCGAGCCACCGGAGTGGGTATGCCCGATCCGCTGGCGGTCTTGTCTTGGGAGGGTCCCGCTACGGTGTCCTACGTCGATCGAAATGTGACCTGCGCCGACTGTGGCATCGAGTTCGTGCACTCGGCTGCGGACCAGGAGTTCTACGCGCAGAAGGGGTTCGCCTCGGACCCCAAGCGCTGTTCCAGCTGCCGGGCGAGCCGGCGCGCCAGCCGCGAGTCCGGTGGCTACGAGGTGCGCGACATCGGCGGTCCCCGCGGCTACGAGCGGGGCGACTATCGGCCGGCCCGCGAGTACTTCGCGGTGATCTGCTCCAAGTGCGGGAACGCCGCCCAGGTCCCGTTCAAGCCGCGCATGGACAAGCCGGTCTACTGCTCCGACTGCTTCCGGAGTGTCCAGACCGCCTAGCTCGGCCTGGTACTCAAGGTCGAACCCGACCATTCCACCAGCTACGAAACTGGTTCCTGGTAAGCACGGACGGCCGCTTGGCAACGGCGATCCGCTCACTTGTCGAGCGGAATGGCCGCGGATTACCGCACATGCGACGCTGGAACCAGCCCGAACACGGACGGCTCGGCGCCTGGATCGCACGTCCCTCGTGGACAACAGGAACCAGTTTCCTCGGTGGTGGGATGTGGCCCTGGCTAGGCTGACCAGCCTCCGAGATGTAGCGACGAGGCTGGTGGGGCCCGGGTAAGGGTAAGCGACCCAGGTAAGCGACGGTGAACTGCCGATCGCCAAGCTCGGGGCATGACGGATCAGCAGGTCGGGCTCGTGATCCGGGCGATCCGTCGACGGCGCGGCTGGCGACAGGAGGATCTCGCCCGAAAGGCGGATGTCGACCAGAAGTATGTGTCCATCGCCGAGCGTGGACATCTCACGCAACTGCCGCTTCGGGCAGTTCGGCGCATCTGCGCCGCGTTGGAGATCGAGCTCCCGTTCGCCCCGAGGTGGCGCGGCCCGGAGCTCGCAAAGCTGCTCGACGAAGGTCACGCTCGGATGGTCGAGAAGGTCGCCTCCCTCATGGTCGCTCGCGGGTGGGAGGTGCAGCCCGAGTTCACGTTCAACCACTTCGGCGAGCGCGGGTCGGTCGACCTGGTCGGCTGGCACGCCGAACGGCGGGCCCTTGCGCTGAACGAGATCAAGACACGAGTCGTCGACCAGCAGGATCTGCTGGCATCGAATGGCCGAAAACGGCGTGTCGCACCGTCGATCATCGCCGGGGAGCTCGGGTGGCGGCCGGCATCGATCGGGAACCTACTGGTCGTCTTGGACACGTCGACCAACCGACGGGTCGTGGCGGGACACCCGACGACGTTCGCCTCGGCGTTCCCCGCAAGGTCACGGGAGGTTCGGAGCTGGCTTGCGCGACCGGATGGACCGCTCGCGGGACTGTGGTTCCTGTCACCTACGACGATGGCTCCTGGTATCCGGGGATCGGCTGGAAGGGTCCGAGTGCGGGCGGCGAAGCGAGCGGTCCTGGCCCTCGAGCCACCTCGGTCCAGCACGATGCGTCAGGAGCTCGCCTGAAGGTCGGCGGGTCCGCGGGCAAGTGGGAACCAGTTTCCTGGATGGTGGGACCCCGGTCGGCTGGACCGCTACGCACAGGGCCCGGCGGCACGTGGGCCGGGGGCCCCGACGGCCACGTGCCGCCCCCTGGCAGTAAATGGGCGAGGGCCCCCGGGACCAAGTGGGCCGGGCCGCCGATCTGCCCCCGGCCGGCCCCGGCACTCCCGGCCCCCGGAGTAGACTCGCCGTGCGTCCGGGCCGCCCGAACCCCCGCGCGCCGACGGCCCCGACCGAACCCGCCACGACCTACGAGGCCACGCCCATGACCGCCCCTTCCAGCCCCCGACTGAAGATCACGTACGCCACGCTCCGCAACGACAACGAGGAGCTGCACCGGCTCTTCGAGGCGGGCATCGAGAAGGCGCGCGCCCAGCTCGGCAAGCACTATTCGAACCACATCAACGGCCAGCCGCAGCATGGCGAGGGCGAGTTCGAGGACCGTTCCCCCATCGACGACAGCCTGCTGCTGGGCCACTTCGCCAAGGGCACGCGACAGGACGCCAAGGACGCCATCGCAGCCGCCAGGGCTGCCTTCCCCGGCTGGAGCGGTACTCCCTGGCAGGAGCGCGTGGTCCTGCTTCGGAAGGCCGCCGACCTCATCTCCGAGCGCCAGATGGAGCTGGGTGCACTGATGGCGATGGAGGTCGGCAAGAACCGGCTCGAGGCGCTCGGCGATGTCGAGGAGACCGCCGACCTGATCCGCTACTACTGCGACCAGTTCGAGGCGCATGACGGCTTCGACCACCGGATGGGCAACCTCGGCGACGACGCCGTCCACACGCGCTCCGTGCTGAAGCCGCACGGGGTCTGGGCGGTCATCAGCCCTTTCAACTTCCCGTTCGCACTATCGGGCGGACCGGCCGGTGGCGCGCTCGTCGCCGGCAACACGGTCGTTTTCAAGCCCAGCTCGGACGCGCCACTGCTCGGCATCAAGCTCTACGAGATCCTCGCCGAGGCCGGCCTGCCGAACGGCGTCTTCAACTACGTCGCAGGACCCGGCGAGACCGTCGGCTCCGAGCTGCAGGAGAACGACGACATCGACGGCATCGTCTTCACTGGCTCGTTCGAGGTGGGATTCGAGCTGTACAAGAGCTTCGCGCGCGACTACCCGAGGCCCGTCATCGTGGAGATGGGCGGCAAGAACCCGACCATCGTCAGCCGCAAGGCCGATCTGGAAGAGGCAGCCGAAGGTGTCATGCGCGCCGCCTTCGGCTTCGGCGGCCAGAAGTGCTCCGCCAACAGCCGGGTCTACGTGGAGCGCCCCGTTCACGACGAGTTCGTGAAGCTGCTGGCCGACAAGACCCGCCAGATCAAGCTGGGCGACCCGCTGGGGCGCGAGAACTGGCTCGGGCCGATCATCAACCGCAAGGCGATGGCGCGCTACGAGAACGCCGTCGGCGAGGCCAAGCGGGAGGGCCAGGTGGTCGTGGGTGGCGAACGTGTCACGGACGGCGAGCTGGGTAAGGGTCACTTCGTCGCGCCGACGGTGGTCACCGGTCTGCCTCCCAGCCACCGCCTCTTCCGGGACGAGCTGTTCGTGCCCTTCGTTGCGGTGGCCCCGGTCGATTCCATCGACGAGGCCATCGAACTGTCGAATGACTCCCCCTACGGCCTCACGGCCGGCTTCTACAGCGAGGACCAGGAGGAGGTCCAACGGTTCCTCGATCGCATCGAGGCCGGTGTCGTCTACGTCAACCGCCGCGCCGGCGCGACGACAGGCGCGTGGCCCGGCATCCAGCCCTTCGGCGGCTGGAAGGCCTCGGGCTCGACCGGCAAGGCGGGCGGCGGCCTCTACTACGTCCAGCAGTTCCTGCGGGAGCAGTCGCAGACCGTCGTCGACTGACCGATGACGACGGCGGCCGACATCGCCGCTGACCTCGACGAGCTGCTCGACGCGGCGCGGTTCCGCGATGAGGAACCCGAGAACGGGCTGATCCTCGACGCGGGGAACCCCGTCACGCGCATCGGGGCGGCCGTCAACACGACCCTGGCTGCCATCGACCGGGCAGCCGAAGCCAGTGTCGAGTTGCTGCTGGTGCACCACCCCAGCTGGCGCCACATCGACCTGCGGACGCATGGACCGAAGCTCGAACGCCTGCGCGAGCTCGGGATCTCCCTCTACAGTGCCCACGCGTCGTTGGACGCCGCGTCCGGCTTCGGTACCGGCGACGCGCTCGCCCGCCTCATCGGACTCCCGACCGACGGCCGATTCGCCGGCTACGTGGGTGGCCAGGCAGGCGTTCACGGAAACTGGGTCGGTACGCTCGACGACCTGGCTGCGGCCGTCGTCGGGGCCGTCGGTGGCGAACCGGAGGTCCACCGGAACGTGGATCGCTCCGAGCGGGTCGCGATCGTCACCGGGGCCGGTGGGATGACGAGCTGGCTCGAGGAGGCACTCCAGCTCGGCTGCGACACCTACCTCACCGGCGAGGGATCGATGTTCACCCGGCTCTTCGCCCGCGAGGCGGGACTCAACCTGATCCTGGCCGGCCACTATCGAACCGAGGCACCTGGCATCCGTGCCCTGACCACCCAGGCCGCCGAACGCCACGGGCTAGACTGGGTCTTCGTCGAGGACGAGCCCCTCGGCTGACCTCGACACGACGGGCGGCCAGACTCCGCCGCTCGGCTGAGGCGAACGAAACGTCGATCTCACCCCTCCCCAGAGACGCGGTGAAGTTCACGGGCAGACGCGCATAAGGCGCCGCGTGCCCTTGACGCTCGCGGTATGACGTGAGCATGCGAACCGGTGTTCGGGTGGGGCGTGCGCCTCGGCTAGGAGCCATGCTGTTGGCCGCCTTGATGCTCGCGGGGAGCACCGCGTCGGCCGCCGGGTTCTCGACGGCGTCGGCGCTCGAAAGGGTGCCCTCCGGCA
>JACDBP010000281.1 GCA_013694835.1 Chloroflexota bacterium | reverse complement strand
GCCACGATCCGCGTTCGTTCGGTCGGGCCGACCGCCGACGGCCCGAAACGGCTGGTGTGGCACGGCACTGCGGCCAGGCCCCGCTCCGCGTTCGTTCGGTCGGGCCGAACGCCGACGGCCCGAGAGGGCCAGGCGCTGCACCGCGGCCAGGCCACGCGCCGCATTCGTTCGGTCGGGCCCAACGCGGACGTGACCCCAGCCTTCCGCCCGTTCTACCGGCCGAGGCGGATCCCGCGAGGTGGAGTCGATCGCAAGACGGCAGCGCCGCCGCGTACGTCCATCCACAGAATGGCCGCCCCCGGCCAGTCTCGGGTGCCGGTGAGGGCCGCGTACGCATCGGCGTGCGTGGCTGGATAGGCAGCCGCCAGCAGCCCGTCGAACATCGCCGCAACCGCGCGTGTCGCCCGAGTCGACCGGAGCAGCAGCAGCCGCGACACGCCTGCTTGCATCTCGTCACCGACCGCAAGCACCTTCCCGATCAACCCGGCGAGTTCCGGTGAGCCGCCCGAGCCGAGCGCATCGGCCTTGGCTTTCGACCAGCGCAGCTGCTGTTCGATCCGCCGCATCTCCGACTGGACCTCCGAGGCCACGACTGCCGGCTCATCGGGATCCATCAGGACGAGGTCGATCACGCCGGTGATCGGGCGGCGCACCGCGACTTCGAGAAATCGGCGCCAGCGCGCGTGCAGCACCACCAGTACTGCCTGGACCATCGCGGCCTGGAGATGGTCACGAACCACTGGCCCGGTCCCGTGCTCGATGCGAAGGCTCAGTCGCCCGCCGAGCGCGGCCGAGATTCGGGCGAGCATCTCGACGCTGGCAGCTGTCTCGCCGGCCTCGATCTCGAAGAGGTGGCTCTTGGAGATCCCTGCCTCGCGGGCGAGCCACGAGAGCGTGACTCCTGCGTCGTCCCGTCGCCGGTGGACGTCCGATCCGATCGCGCGCCTGAGCTCGCGAGCGTTGCGAATGGCGTCGCGCTCGATCCGCGTCCGCGGGTTCGGGGAACGAGTGGCATGTTGCACCGGGCGATGCTGCGCGACCGCCTTCTACCGCGACTTACGTGGAGGGCTGGCTGTCCGGTCGTTCCCTGGAAACGAACGGAAAGTGGCGTCAGGCTTTGTCGGCATCCGTCGAGGACACGGGTCGTGTGCAGTCGTTTACCCGTGGCGAACGTCAGCCGGCGGAACGGCTGCTCGGGCCATCCAGGGCCGTCTCTCAAGCCGGCTCCGTTCGGTGGGGCCGAACGGGGAGCGGCTGAGGGTCCCGGCGCGCGCCCGCCGCAGTGGTTCGAACACCATCCGTTCGGTGGCGGCGAACAGGGAGCGGCTGAGGATCCCGGCCCCTCAGCGACGAGGCACCTCTAACGAGGATGCGCCTCAGAACGAGGATGCGCCTCAGAACGAGGATGCGCCTCAGAACGAGGAGGCGGCTCAGAACGAGGATGCGCCTCAGAACGAGGAGGCGGCTCAGAACGAGGAGGCGGCCGCTCCGACCTCGGCGTCGCGCCGCTTGGGCTCGTTCGGGATCATCTTCCCGCTGAGGGGATCGAAGTGGATGCCACATTCGCGCTGGGCCGGCTCTTCCCACCACCACCGGCCGGCGCGCTCATCCTCGCCGGGCTCGATGGCGCGGGTGCAGGGCGCGCAGCCGATGGAGGCGAAGCCCCGGTCGTGGAGCGCGTTGTACGGGACCTCGTGCTGGCGGAGATACGTCCATACCCGCTCGCGATCCCAGTCGGCCAGTGGCGCCACCTTCCAGATGCCGCGGTGGGCGGTATCAAGGCCGATCTTTGGCGTTCCGGCGCGCGTCGCGATCTGGTCGCGTCGCAATCCGGTGATCCAGCCGTCCACTGTCGCGAGCGCCCGGCCGAGCGGCTCGACCTTGCGCACGCCGCAGCAGTCCCTCCGGTTCTCGATCGACTCGTAGAACAGGTTCAGACCCCGCTGCAGGACCATCGTCTGGACGTCGATCGCATTCGGGAAGTAGACCTCCACGTCGATGCCGTAGCGGCGCCGCGTGGCGTCCATGAGGTCGTAGGTCTCCTGCGGCAGGCGGCCCGTGTCGAGCGTGAAGACCCGCGGCCGTTCCACCAGGCTCGCCAGCATATCGACGATGACCATGTCCTCCGCCCCGAACGAGGACGCCAGCGCCACACGGTCTCGCCCGAGGGCCCCGAGCGCCAGCTCGAGCACACCCGGCGCGTCGGCGGACTCGATGTCGTTCGGGATGGAGGTCGCGAGGGTCATCTCCGGGTCAGGATACCGTCACCATCTACGGCCACAGGAGGGTGGGCAGGGCCAGCCCGATCGAAAGCAACGCCACGATGGCCGACGCGCGGCCCCGCCCGATGCGCGACACGACGTAGGCACCCGGCACCATCGCCGCGACGGATCCGGCGAGGAGCGGCACCACCAGCTCCCATTCGGCACGAACGCCGGAGATCGCGGCGGCCGTCAGCGCGTAGGTGATGACCGCGGTGAGCGCCATGAACACGCGTCCGACCAGTGACGAACCGATGGCGTGACGAGGCTCGATCCGCGACAGGATCAGCAGCTTCACGCCGATCGGACCCCAGCCGGCTCCCGAGATGCCGGAGGCGAACCCGGCGGTCAAGCCGATCCCGCCGATCTGCCCCGGATGGACCTCTTCCCTCGCGACCGACCCGCCTGCGTAGCCCGTGCGCAGGGACAGGAGCACGATCAACCCGACCGCGACGATCACGAAGGAGACGATCCGCGCGACGAGATCGCCCGGCACCGACGACGCGAACAGCGCGCCACCACCGGCCCCGATCACGCCTCCGATGAGCAGCGGCACCGTGATCGACCGCTTCACATTCCCGAGCCGGTAATGGCTCGTCGCACCGATCGGGATCACCAGTACCTGCAGCAGGAGCGACAGGGGCGCGGCGAACCGCGGATCGACATCAAGCAGCAGCAAGCCCGGCACCAGGATGCCGCCGAAGACACCGATCGTGGTCGCCGAGAGGCCGGCCACGACCGCGACGAGCGTCGCCAGCAGCATGTGGCTGCGC
>JACDBP010000271.1 GCA_013694835.1 Chloroflexota bacterium | reverse complement strand
CCACATCATCGAGGTAGGACTCGAACGTCGGCTCGGCAAGGTCCGCGACGTCGGACCAGTAATGCGCCCGGAGATTGAGCGCGTGGCCCTCCCACCCGCGCTGGGCGAAGTGCTCCTGGAAGCGGTGCCAGACCCACGATCCCGCCAGCTGACCGTGAACCATCAGCAGGGGTCTGCGCCGCGACCTCCGCTCAGGCAGCCACGACTCGACGTACAGGCCGCGCTCGCTGATGACGATCTCGTCCTTGCGGATCGGCCGAGACGGCGCACGGTCCCGGATGGGGACCACCGTGCCCGGGCGGCGGACGTCGTCATCCATCGCTTACCACTCGAGGGGGTTGAAGACGAGCCCGCAGGCTGCCTTGGGGTAGAAGAAGGTCGACTTCTGGGGCATCACCCCGCCCTCAGCCGCGACGGCCAGGACGGCTTCCACGGGCGTCGGGTCGAGCAGCAGGGCGGTGCTCGCCTCACCGCGGTCGACCATCGCCAGCGCCTCGCCGGCATCGTGGACGTAGCTCAGCCTTCCGCCACCGGTGACCGCCCCCTGATCGATGTCGAACAGCTCCGCCAGTGCCTCCCCGAGCCGGCTGACATCGAGTCGCGACGCGAGGCCGGCCCCCACGGTTAGCGCGTCACCGGGGGGAGCGGCATCATCCGGGCGGACCGCAAGGATGGCTCCCATGCCGCCGCTCCAGAGGCCGAAACGCCCGGAGCCGGCGATCGCTCCTGCGCCCGCCGAAGGGGGCGCGAGCTGGAACGCGTTCCGCAGCGCCTCGCGAGACGCCAGGCGCGTGACCTCGAAGCGCGTCGCCGCCAGCTCGAGCAACCTCTCCCCCACAGCCCCACCGTGCACCAACCGATGGGTCGGCAGCACGGTCAGCGGTTCGTCGTCGACGTCGTACAGGAGCGTCAGCAGATAGTCATATCCAGGATCGCTCTCGCACGCCCGGTTGACGCCGCGCTCCTCCCGGTAGCGCAGCGCTGTCTCGTATCGATGATGGCCGTCGGCGATGGTCAGCGGACCGCGGCCAGCGGTCGCCAGGAGTGCTGCGGCATCGGCCGTCTCGACTGGCTCCGCCGGATCGACCGCCCGAACGACCCATAGTCGGTGATCGACCCCTGAGCCATCGACACCGTGCGCATCGGGCGCGCCGGAGGTGAGACGGTCGAACAGCGGCCCGGTGACGCCGTGCCCACCGCGATAGAGCATCGCCACGGCGCTGAAATTGGCGCCGGTCGCCTTGAGCAGCTCGTAGCGATCGGCCTTCGGCCCGCTCATCGTCCGTTCGTGGGGCCGCACGCCGGCATCCGGTCCAAAGGGCTCGAGCCTCAGCCTTGTGAACAGACCGCGCTGGCGGCGCTCGGCGGCCGAGCCGGGCACCCGATAGCGCTGCTCATAGAGATAGATGGACGGCATGCGGTCCTTGCGCAGGACGCCACCCGTTCGCCACTGGAGGAAGGTGCGCGCAGCTTCACGGTAACGCTCGGCCGGTGCGCCACCCGGCGGCGGCTTCGGCAGCTCCAGCCGCACGGCGTTGTGCGGATCGGCTGCCAGCAGCGCCTCATGCTCCACAGGCGAGATGACGTCGTACGGCGGGCACAACAATCCGCCGAGGTCCGGGGCGACGGACGGCTGGTACCGAAGAGCGCGAAAGGGACGCAGGGTGGGCACGGCCGCCAATGGTACCCAAGCGACCATCTCGGAACCCGCCTCGGATCTCGTGCAACTTTCCGGCGACCCCCTGCGTCAACGCCGATGCACGCGCCCCACCAGCGCGTCATGTCGCCGTGGGCCCGACCTGGGGTCCCCCATCGCCGTCGTTAAGCTGAGGTTCGATGGAACAGCAACCGAGCCGGCCACTCCGGGACGCAGCCGTGTACCGACGTCGCCTCGCTGGCCTGCTCGCAGCCTTCACCGTTGCCATCTGCCTGATGCCGATCGGCGCGACTCCTGCCTTCGGGGCCGAACTGACCATGACCGCCGAGGCGATGCTCGGCGGCCACGTCCGCCCGGGCGCCTGGACGGGCATCCGGGTCAGCCTCGCCAACGACGGGCCGCCGATCGCGGGTGAGGTCCGGCTGGCCGGCAGGGCCGCCGGGCGTTCGAGCTATGGCGTCGCCGTGGACATGCCCACCGGCGCGCGCAAGGACTACACGCTCTACGCCCACTCTCCGATCCTCGGCGGCAAGCTCGAGGTCGCGCTGATCGTCGATGGCCAGACGCGCCTGACCAGCGCCATGCAGGTCACCGGTCACGACCCGTCGCAGCCGATCGTCGTGATCGTCGCCGAGCGGCCGGAGGCGTGGCTGCCCGATGTCGCCGGCGCGGTCAGGAATCTCAACCCGATGAACCCGACGAACCCAGCCCTGGTCACGCTGGCACCGAACGCTCTGCCGCGGCGGGTCGAGGCATGGAGCGCCATCGACCGGCTCATCTGGCAGGACATCGATTCGGCCCAGCTCGATGCCGACCAGCTCGCGTCGCTGGAGACGTGGGTGGCTGCGGGCGGGCAGCTCGTCATCGCCGGCGGCACCACGGGCATCGCGACTCTCGCCGCCTTCCCCGAGGCACTCCTCCCCTACCGACCACGAGGCACGGTGGACGTGGAGGCATCCCAGCTGACCGACATGCTCGGCACGCTCCCGGCCGGAGCCGCCAAGCTCCCCGCGCTGGAAGGCACGCTGCTCCGGGGCACGGTCCTTGCGCGCAGCGGCGACGGCGTGGTCGCCGCCCAGGCGCCGATCGGGTCGGGCAGCGTGACGCTCATCGGCTTCGACCCGGGCACCAGCTGGCTCAAGGGCACGGCCGCCGCCACGACCTTCTGGCGCCGCGCCCTCCCACCGAGCGGCACCGGTGGCGTCAATCCGTTGCTGCTTCCGGACGACAGCCAGATCGTGAACGCGCTGCAGCAGCTGCCGGCGGTGGAGCTGCCCCCGATCGACCAGCTGTTCCTGCTGCTGCTGGGATACATCGCGCTGGTGGGGCCGGTGAACTACCTGGTCCTGCGCAGGCTCGACAGGCGCGAATGGGCCTGGATCACGATGCCGGTCCTTGTCGCGCTGTTCGCGGCGGCGGCGTACACCCTGGGTGCCGGGCTCAAGGGCAGCGATGTGGTCATCAACGAGGTGGCCATCGTGCGGGCCGCACAGGGCACGGAACGAGGTCTCGGCCAGGTCTACATCGGCATCTTCTCGCCGGCACGCGCCAAGTACGACGTGAAGGTCGGGGGCGGCGCGCTGCTATCCAACCCGATCTCCCAACTCCTGCCCGGCGCCGTCGAACAGCCGCTCGACGTGCTCTTCGGCGACCCGTCACGACTGCGCGACTATCAGGTCGGCTTCGGCCAGCTGCGCGGCTTCCGTGCCGAGACTGCCGTCACGACGCCGCGGATGGAGAGCGATCTCCACCTCGACGGTGGCCGGCTCAAGGGCACGGTCACGAACCGATCCGAGATGGAGCTCCAGGCGACGGCGGTCGTCTTCGGCAGCGGCGTCGCCATCCTGGGAACCATGCCGCCTGGATCGAGCCAGACGATCGACGTCTCGGTCAGCGACGCGACCGCCTTCGAGATGCCTCTCTCCGAGCGTCTCTTCGGTTCGTCGTTCACCGCAGATCCGAACATGGCCCGCGTCCTGTTCACGCGCCGATCGGTGATCGACCAGCTGACCCAGTACGCCATGAAGTCCGGCGGGACCGGCGGGCTCGGCGATGTGCCGATGCTGATCGCCTGGGACGCCCATCCGGCGCTCGACGTGGATGTCGGTGACAGCAAGGTGACGCGGGTCGGGGAGACGATGTTCCTCACCCCCCTGAAGGCCAAGACGACCGGCCGCGCGGTCTTCGGATCGGACCTGATGCGCCGCACGACCATCGCCTCGGACGCTGGGCAGGCGTTCGACCAGGGCTTCTCGTTCGAGCTGTCACGTGGCACGATGACCATCGAGTACCGGCCGGCCGGGTTCGAGGGCAGGATGGTGCCGGACACCCTGCGGCTGCACATGTCGCAGGGCGAGCCATTCCCGGCGGGTGGCGCTCCATTAGCGGTCGATCCCCTGCCCGCTGTCGAGCAACCCTCCCAGGACGACCCGACCGGCACGGGCACGGCCGACCCCGTGGCGGAGGGCGCTCCCGCGTTCCAGCTCTACGATCGCGTCGACGGCAGATGGCTCGAGTTCGCGCATGTTCCCTTCGGGAGCGGGGTGACGATCAACCGCCCCGAACGATATGTGGATGCTTCAGGCAGCCTCCTCGTGCGGTTCGTGAACCGGGCCCAGCAGTCATATTTCCAGCTGTTCGTTCGGATCGAGGGAGCGGTCCCTTGACGGCGGTGCTGGAGGTCCAGGGGCTGGTCAAGCGCTACGGCTCCACCGTTGCGGTCGGCGGTATCGACCTGACCGTCGAAGCCGGAGAGATCTTCGGGTTGGTCGGGCCCAACGGTGCCGGCAAGACCACGACGCTCAAGATGCTCGCCACGCTGCTGGTGCCTTCCTCCGGCGACGCCACCATCGCCGGCGCCAGCATCCGGCGCGACCCGGACGCGGTACGTCGGGTGATCGGCTACATGCCCGACAGCTTCGGCGTCTACGACGACATGCGCGTCTGGGAGTACCTCGACTTCTTCGCGCGCTGCTACGGACTGCCGGCCGCACGCCGGCGCCAGATGATCGGCGACCTGCTCGACCTCGTCGACCTCTCGGAGAAGCGCGATGCGATGGTCCAGGCGCTCAGCCGGGGCATGCAGCAGCGGCTGTGCCTCGCTCACGCTTTGGTCCACGACCCGCTCGTGCTGCTGCTCGACGAGCCTGCATCCGGCCTGGACCCGCGCGCCCGGGTCGAGCTGCGCGAGCTACTGCGCGAGTTGCGTGCGCTGGGCAAGACCATCGTCATCAGCAGTCACATCCTCCCGGAGCTGGAGGAGCTGTGCACCGCCGTCGCCATCATCGACCGCGGCAAGGTGCTCGCGAGCGGGCGCGTCGCGGACATCGAACGGCGCCTTCGCCAGGGTGCGGTGATGCGGGTCCGGGTGGTCGGCGATGACGGCGCGTCCGAGACGGCCGCCGCGTTCTATCGGCAACAGCCGGAGGTGGCGAGCGTTGAACGGCTTCCCGACGGGTTGCTCGAGCTGGGCATGCGCGGCGACGACGAGACGGCCGCCGGGTTACTGGCAAGGACCATCGCCGCGGGCCACCGCGTGGCGGCATTCGGGCGCGCCGCGAGCGATCTCGAGGAACTGTTCCTGCAGGTGACCGCACCCGATCCGTGGCCGGCGGTCACCGATACGGTCGAGACGATGGCGCACAGCGCCGTGGAGGGCTGAGCGATGACGGTCGTGGCACGAGGGCTCCGCTGGGGCGGTCGAGGCATCCGCGGCGGTGGCAGCCGGGTCCGCCGGCGCGGCGTCGGCATCCTCACCGCCATCCGCGCGGTGATGGTCAAGGAGCTCCGTGGTCGGATGCGCGGCCGGCGTGCGTTCGTCGTGCTGACGGTCTACCTGGTCCTGCTCGGCCTCTTCTCGTTCGGTGTCTATCAGCTCGTCAAGCAGAACGCGCTCAACGCCGCCACCATCAACTTCGGGCAGCCCATCCCGATGGATCGCGGCGAAGGTTTCGTCGGCGGCGGCTTCCCGGGCGGCAGCGGCACGGGGCAGGTCGGGCTCTCGGCGACCATCGGCCACGCCCTGTTCAGCGGTCTGATCCTGCTCGAGACGTTGCTGGTCCTGGTGCTCGCCCCCGCCTTCACGACAGGTGCCATCTCACTCGAGCGCGAGAAGCAGACGCTCGAACTGCTCGTGACGACCCCGCTCAGCACGCTGGGCATGGTCATCGGCAAGCTGTTCTCGGCGCTGGTCTACGTCTTCCTCCTGATCCTCGCCTCGATCCCCTTCGTGAGCATCGTCTTTCCGTTCGGAGGTGTCGGACCGGAGGATCTGGTCCGTGCGTATGTGGTGCTGTTCGCCCTCGCCTTCGGCATGGGTGCCCTCGGCTTGATGGTGTCGGCGATCGTGCGACGCACCCAGACCGCCACGGTCCTGACGTTCGTGCTGGTGCTGTTGCTGACCCTCGGCAGCGCCGGCGTCCACGCGTTCTGGCTGGCCGGCTCTCGTGCCCCTGCCACGCTCTCTGCGAACGGCCAGCAGCTGCAACCGGCGAAGGCCGGTGAGGCTCCGGAGGCCCTGCTCTGGTTCAACGCGTTCGTTTCGGCGGCAGACCTCATCTGCACCACCGCGCCAACGGGATACGACCCGACCTGCCAGTACCTCAGCACCGTCACGCGGAAGCCCTATTTCGGGCCTACCTTCGGCCAGGGTTTCGGCGAATGCCCACCGAACGCCCGCTGCGGATTCGAGCAGGGCATCCAGATCTGTGGGGCAGACGAGTGCAAAGCGGTGCCGCTGCCAGCCGGTGTGAACCGGGGCGTGGACCTGCCGGCACCGGCCCCCGCGACCCATGCACCGGCCCCCGCGACCGAAGGCGGCGGTGGCGCGGTCGTCGCCGAGGACGGCAGCCAGCCCTTCCCCGGCAACGGTGGCGTCGCCCTGCCGCCGGTCGCCGCCGACGTCGCGCCCGAACAGCCGGTGCAGGTGGCCACGTTCGGGTATCCACGTGACACGTTCTGGCCCAGCAGCACGCTCGCGTTCCTCGTCGCCGGCATCCTGTTGACCATCCTCTCGGCGCAGCTCGTCGCGCCGACGCGCCGCCTTCGGCTGCCTCGCATCCAGCTCCGACGTCGCCAGGTCGCCTTCGGAGCCGGCGTTGGAGCCGCCGAGCGAGTGGAACCGATCGCCATCGACGGCGTCTCAGCGAAGTCCAACGACCAGCCGACCACGGAGTCACCGGCATGAGCCTCGATCCCCAGCTGCTCGGCATCCACTCGGGTCTGCGCCCCTTCCGCCGTCGTCTCTGGTTCCGCCGCATCGTCCGCGACGCTGCCCGGATCACCGCCCTAGCCGCCGTGATCGAGCTGGCGCTGGCACTGACTGCTCGCGTGACACCGCTCGAG
>JACDBP010000270.1 GCA_013694835.1 Chloroflexota bacterium | reverse complement strand
CCTCGTCACCCTCCCGCAGCCGATCCTCGTGGCGGTCGTGCAGACCGGGTCCGCCGACGACGAGTACGCGCGCGACCGCGACCAGGCGCTCGAGGAGGTCCGCCGCGCCCGAGAGCGTGCCGGCTGGCTACCCCTGAAGGTCGTCCGGTTCCAGGGTGTCGGCCACAACCTGATGCGCTACGGCCCCGATGCGCTCAGCAGGAGGTTGCTGGATCTGCTGGAAGAAGCGGCGCTCAGTCCCAGCGATGGTACGCCGGGTGGCCCGGCTTGACCGCCACGAACGTCCCGCGACAGGTGGCGGTCACGCGGCCACCGGCCTCCAGCATGGCGTCGATCGTCGCGCGGTCCTCGCTCGAGTCGACCACGCGCGCGGTCACTCGGACAGGGCCGTTCGCCGGTGTCGGCCGGAGCAGCCTGACGGCGTAGTCGGCCGTCACGGTCCCCGGCGGTATCTCGGCTCCGGCTCGTCGCATCAGGTGGTGCGCCGCGGTCCAGTTCGAGTGGCAATCCATGAGCGTGCCGATGATGCCGCCGTTGAGGATGCCCGGGAAAGCCTCATGGTGCCGCTCGGGCGTCCAATCGCAGACCGCCTCGTCGGCCTCCGCGTCGCGGACCGGGAAGGACCGGATGTGCAGGCCACGCGCGTTCGCCGGTCCGCAGCCGAAGCAGACGCTCGCCAGGGCGTAGCGTTCCTGGAGACTCTGGCGGGCCATTCTTGTCCTCCGCAGGTCGCCTTCGGCGCCTGCTGCGCGGGAAGCGCGTGGGTCCCGGCGTGGCCGCCGGGCTCCACGCGTCGCTTGCGTCCGCGAGTCTACCCGCGGGCGGCGCCCCGGCGAGGGGTACCATGCCCCTGATGACCGACATCGGCCTGATCCTGCTCATCATCCTGATCGTGCTCCTCCTGTGGCGCGGACCGAAGTTGTTGCCCGGTCTGGGCGCCGCGCTCGGTCGCGGGGTGAAGGAGACGCGCCGGACCATGGACGAAAAGTTCGACGGGCCCGGGGACCGCCCGGACGACCGCTGATCTCGTGGCGCGCGCCATTCCAGAGCATGTGCGTACGCTCGTGGACGAGATCGAGAGCGAGATCGGCGAGGCACCGGCGCATGCGCCCGCCAGCGAGATCGAGGACGGCAGCGTGGGCCACACCGGCACCGACGTCGCGCCTGACGCCGTGCGATTCGCCGTCAGGCGCATCCTCGAGGAGATCGGCGAGGATCCCGATCGAGAGGGCCTCCAGCGGACCCCCGAGCGCGTCCACCGGATGTACCTCGAGCTGACGGCGGGGTATCACGTCGACCCAGCCCGCCTCATCAACGGCGCCGTCTTCGACGTCGACTACAGCGAGATGGTGGTCGTCAGGGACATCCCGTTCTACAGCCTCTGCGAGCACCACCTACTGCCGTTCTTCGGCTCCGCCGCCGTGGCGTACATCCCGGATGGTCGTGTCATCGGGCTTTCGAAGATCCCGCGCATCGTCGAGATGTACGCCCGCCGGCTCCAGGTCCAGGAGCGCATGACCCAGCAGATCGCCGACTTCCTGATGGAGCGACTCGTGCCGAAGGGCGTCGGCGTCGTGGTCGAGGCCAGCCACCTCTGTGCGAGCATGCGCGGCGTGCGCAAGCCCGGCACGGTGATGACCACCAGCGCGGTCCTCGGCATCTTCCGCCGCAACGACAAGACCCGAGCCGAGTTCTTCTCGCACCTGGACCGGCCCGCGCCGGGCGCGTAGGCCACGTCGCGCAGCGGATCATCGCGCGGCTATCATCCGGGGCGATGACCGAACGTCCCATCAAGGTGCTCATCGCGAAGCCCGGGCTCGACGGGCACGACCGTGGCGCGAAGGTGCTGGCGCGCGGTCTTCGGGACGAGGGCTTCGAGGTGGTCTACACGGGGCTGCGCCAGACCCCCGACATGATCGTGACGGCGGCGCTCCAGGAGGATGTCGACGCGGTCGGCCTCTCGATCCTGAGCGGTGCCCACATGACGCTGCTGCCGCGGATCACGGAGAAGCTCCGGGCCGAGGGCCTTGACGACGTGCTGGTGCTGGCCGGAGGGATCATCCCGGACGCCGACATCGCGGCTCTGCAGGAGGTCGGCGTCGCGAGCGTCTTCGGGCCGGGCACGACCATCGGCGAGGTCGCAGAGTTCATCCGGACGAACGTCAAGTCGCGACCCGAGTGACCGATCCGGCCGCGGCGCCGGCGAGCGCGGTGCCCGTGCCGACCGCGATCGCTGCCTCGCAGTCGCCACAGGAACGTGGCGAGGAGCTGGCACAGCGCACGCGAGACGGCGACCGCCGGGCGTTGGCGCGGCTGCTGAGCGAGGTCGAGAACCGGACGAGGGCCGCCGAGGCCGCACTGCGCCTGCTGTACCCGCTCGCCGGCGAGGCGCACCTCGTGGGCATCACCGGTGCCCCAGGCTCCGGCAAGTCCACCCTCGTCGCGGCGCTGGTGGGCGAGGCTCGCAAGGCCGGCCGTGCCGTGGCGGTGCTGGCCGTCGATCCGTCGAGCCCGATCACGGGAGGCGCGATCCTGGGCGACCGAGTGAGGATGCAGGGCTATGCCGGCGACCGTGACGTCTTCATCCGTTCGATGGCATCGCGGGGCCACGTCGGCGGACTGGCGACGTCGTCCGTAGCGGCCGCCGCGGTTCTCGATGCGGCAGGCTTCCCGCTGGTGTTCGTCGAGACCGTCGGCACCGGACAGAGCGAGGTGGCGGTGGCCTCGATCGCGGACACGACGGTCGTGGTCCAGGCGCCCGAGATGGGCGACGAGGTGCAGGCGATCAAGGCCGGCCTGCTGGAGGTGGCCGATGTGGTGGTCGTCAACAAGGCGGACCGGCCTGGCGCGGACCGCGCCGCTTCGCAGCTTCGCGGCATGCTCACCGTGGGCGCCCAGCACGATCGAGCAGCATCCGCGGCGGGTCGTCCGCGACCGAAGCGGCCCGAGGTCGTGCTCGCCTCGGGGCTGACCGGACACGGC
>JACDBP010000256.1 GCA_013694835.1 Chloroflexota bacterium | reverse complement strand
AGGCGGCTGGGGAGCGGTCTGCAGGAAACTCAAGCCTCCGCCAGTTGGCGTCGGGTCCACCTGGCGCGCCATTCGGGGGCCTCGAAGGCTTGACTCCAATAGGCCGTTTCCCTCTCGATCTTGCCGTCGCGAAATTCGAAGATGAACACGGTCTGGTAGACAGGGCCGAGTTCGGCCGCAGTAGCGACGGTGGAGCGACCCGATCGAACCGAGATGACGGCGCCTGCCAACTGGCGATGCAAGACTCGACTCGATGCAGGAGGAGTGTCGATGTCGTCTGTGCGATGCTGCGGAGGCGCAGGTGTCTGGTGCCCGGGAAGACGGCGGGCGTGGCGCGAAGATCGTGAGGAGGAGACTCATGCGGAAGCGTGATGTGACCGCGTCCCTGGCCATCGCGATGCTCATCGTCACGGGGTGCAGCGGTGGCGCAGCCACCTCGACGCCTGCCCAGGCAACGCCGACGGCCGCGCAGCCCACCGCGAGCACGACGCCGAGCGTGACCGCCACCGCAACGCCCGCCACATCGCCCTCGGTACCGTCGAGTACCAGCCCGAGCAGCCCGACGGCGACCGCCAGCGAGAGCCCCGTGCCCACCGTGAGCCCCGTGTTGACGGCGAGCCCCGTGCCAACGGCGAGCCCCGTGCCAACGGCGAGCCCGGCCGCCACCGTCAGCGCCGAGTGCACGAAGCCGGCGCTCAGCACGCTTGCCGCGGGCAAGCTGACCATCGGCGCCGACAACCCGGCGTTCCCGCCGTACTTCGATCCGGACCCGGCGGATCCGGCGTGGGAGATCGGCAATCCTAACAACGGCAAAGGCCTCGAGGGCGCGACTGCCTACGCCATCGCGAAGGCACTCGGCTACGAGCAGGCGGACGTCAGCTGGGTGCCGGTGAAGTTCGACAACGCCATCCAGCCAGGCAAGAAGTCGTTCGACCTCTACCTGACGCAGGTTTCGTACAACCCGAAGCGTGCTGAGGCCGTCGACCTGACCGATGGCTACTTCGATGTCAACCAGTCGGTCGTGGCGCTGGGCGCCAACCCGATCGCGAAGGTCACCAAGGTCGCCGACCTTGCAACGTATCGGCTCGGCACCCAGGTCGGGACGACGAGCTACACGTACATCACCGACGTGATCAAGCCGACGCCCGAACCGCGCGCCTACGACACGCTGGACGCCGCCCTGGCGGGCCTGCGGGCCAAGCAGATCGATGGCGTCGTGGTCGACCTGCCGACCGCATTCTTCATGCGCGACGTGCAGCTGAGTGAAGACGGTGGGGTCATCGTCGGGTCACTGCCGACGGTCGCCGAGACCGAGCACTTCAGCGTCCTCCTCACCAAGGACAGTCCATTGACGAGCTGCGTCAACCAGGCGCTCGCCGCGATCAAGGCCGATGGGACGCTCCAGGCGATCGTCGACGAGTGGATCACCGGGCAGGGCGCACCGGTCCTGGAGTAGTTCGTCCCTCCGCGCCGGAAACGATCCTCGTCGCCGGACCGCGTCGATGAGCGGCGCGGCCGACGCCGAAAGCGGCAAGGGCGAAGCCGCTGACGGCCCCGGTCCTGACGCGGACGGCCACCGGCCTGGCGTGCTCATCCGCCGGCCACGCCGCGGGGACCCGGTCGTGGCCGTCTCGGTCGCCGTGGCCAGCACCGTCCTGTTCTTCGGCGCCATCGCCTGGGCTGTCGTCACGGCGCCGGACTTTCCGCGCGTCCAGAGGGCTTTCCTCAACGGACCGCTGTTCGAGGAGTCGCTGCCGGAGGTCGTGCGGGCCTTCCAGACCAACATCAAGCTTTTCCTGATCGCCGAGGTGCTGGTCCTCTTCTTTGGTCTGGTGCTGGCGGTGATGCGCAGTCTGCCCGGGCCGGTCTTCTTTCCGCTGCGGCTGCTGGCGGTGGCCTACACCGATCTGCTTCGGGGCCTTCCGGGGATCCTCGTGATCTTCCTCCTCGGCTTCGGCGTGCCCGGGCTCAACATCGAGGGTGTCCCGAACGATCCGTTCTTCTGGGCGGTCGTCGCGTTGACGATGATCTACGCGGCGTACGTCTCGGAGGTCTACCGCGCGGGCATCGAATCGGTCCACCCGAGCCAGGAGGCGGCGGCGCGTTCACTCGGCCTGCGACGGAGCCAGGCGCTTCGCTACGTGATCCTCCCGCAGGCTGTGCGGCGGATCGTGCCACCGCTGCTGAACGATTTCCTCGGCCTGCAGAAGGACACCGTCCTGGTCTCGTTCATCGGCGTCGTGGAGATCTTCCGAGCATCGCAGATCAAGCAGGCGGGCAACTTCAACTTCACGCCGTATCTCGCCACGGCGCTCGTCTTCATCGTCGTCACCGTCCCGCTCGCCCGGCTCACCGACTACCTGGTCACCAGGAGCCGGCGCGGGCAGGCACGCGGCGGGTTCCGGTGAGCGGCACGGCGGCGGTGCCGGCACTGCGCGTGCAACGCCTGCACAAGTCGTTCGGACGTACGGAGGTGCTGCGGGGGATCGACCTGACGGTCGCCGAACACGAGGTCGTCGCGCTCATCGGCGCCTCAGGCTCGGGCAAGTCGACACTGCTGCGATGCATCAACCTGCTTGAGGAGATCGACGGCGGGCGCATCTTCGTCGGCAGCGAGGAGATCACGGCGCGCGGCGCCGACGTGGACCGGCACCGGCAGCGGATCGGCATCGTGTTCCAGACGTTCAACCTCTTCCCGCACATGTCGGTCCTGGCCAACGTGACGCTCGGACCGCGGAAGGTGCTCGGGCTGTCACGCGGCGACGCCGAGCGCCGAGCCGATGAGTTGCTGGATCGGTTCGGCCTTGTCGAGAAACGCCAGGACCACCCCGACCGGCTGTCCGGCGGTCAGCAGCAGCGTGTCGCCATCGTCAGGGCGCTGGCGATGCGACCCGATCTGCTGTTGCTCGACGAGATCACCAGTGCGCTCGACCCGGAGCTGGTAGCGGAGGTCCTTGACGTCGTTCGCGAGCTGGCGCAGGGCGGGATGACGATGATCCTCGCGACCCACGAGATGGGGTTCGCCCGCGATGTCGCCGACCGGATCTGCTTCCTCGATGAGGGCGTGATCCTGGAGCAGGGTCCGCCGGACCAGCTCCTGAGGTCACCGCAGCAGGAGCGAACGCAACGCTTCCTGCAGCGCGTCATCGCCGCCGGGCGGCTCTGAGCCTGGTTCCGAGCGGCACGCCGGCCAGGAGCCCCTTCGGCTAGCATCGGCCTGGTCCGGCACGAGGCCATGGCCGGCGGCTCGAGGAGATGGTCTATGTCCGCCCAACGCCTTCGCCGCCGCCGCCGCGTCCTGGCGCTGTTGGTCGTCGTCCAGGTGGCACTGGTCATCTCGGCCAGCCCGGTGCTCGCCGCCTCGCCGTTGCCCGCCTGCCGCTATGCAGACGTGACGACGAAGCACCCGTGGTACGCCACCTGGCGGGCGACCCTGCTCGACACGATCTACCGGGTCCCTTCATCGTTCGCGCCGGCGGACCGCGTGAGCACCGCCAACGCCGGCCTCAGCGACAGCTTCACGGTGCGTTCGCTGATCATCCAGGACCTGCGGGCGATGTCGTTCGCGGCACGCGACGTGGGTGCCGGGTTCAAGGTCCAGTCCGCGTACCGCAGCTACCAGACGCAACAGGCCGTCTACCAGGGCTGGATCGACCAGCTCGGCGAAGCCGAGGCGCGCAAGATATCAGCGCGACCCGGCCACTCCGAGCACCAGCTGGGAACCACGCTCGATCTCCGCAGCCAGGACTCGAACCGTCCGCCGTGGGACTACCCCGACTGGGCGACGACGAAAGCCGGCGCCTGGCTCAAGGCCAACGCGTGGAAGTACGGCTTCGTGATGTCCTACCCCAAGGGACGGGAGGCCACGACGTGCTACGCCTACGAGCCGTGGCACTACCGCTACTTCGGGCGCAAGCGCGCGGCGAAGATCCACCAGAGCGGCCTCACCACCCGCCAGTGGCTCTGGATCAGCGGGGGGTACTAGGCTTCGGGGATCGGCAGGGATCAGGCAGAGGTGCCGACCTCGTCGTCGGGTGCTATCGAGGTCGGGGACGGCACGGCCAGGGCCTGGTTGACCGCCTTGGTCAGCTCACGCAGGACGGCATCGAGGTCCGGTGAGCGGCCAACGAACCTGCCCAGCTCGGGAAGGAACTCGGCGGTCGCCCGGGCGTTCTCGCGCCGTGCCTCGGCAGCCGCGATCCGAAAGGCAGATTCGCGGCCGGCCTCCGCGATGAACGCATCGAGATCCTCGATCCGATAGCGCCGATCACCCCGTCCGTTGATCCGCAGGCAGCGCAACCGCCCCTGGTCGGTCCAGGTGCGGACGGTGTTCGGATGGACGCCAAGGTACAGCGCCGCTCGACCGACGGTCAGCGTGGACGTCGTGACGCGGGGCGCGGTGCCGGTGGGCGGTGGCCCGGCAAGGGCGCCCGCGCGCAGGGATCCGGACTCTCGAGCGGCTGTCGTGGTAGGTCTCCGATCACCGTCTGCGGGTCCTCGGAACCTACCGCCGCCTCCCAGGACCTACCAGCCGGACCTTGGTCCTGGTACCCGGGACCGCGCGAGATCAGTCCCGGTTGGGATCAGCGCGGCGGAGGCTCGGGTAGGGGTTGAACGCGTCCACGAGGCGCCACGTTCGGAGCTCGCGCCAGCGCAGCACGAACGGGGCTCGGAGCTCCAGGTGGATGTGCGGCGTACCACCCTGGGCGTTGCCTGTCGTACCGTTGGTCCCGACGTACTGACCTCGCCGCACGCGGCCGCCGACCTTGACGACGGCCCTGTCCAGGTGCGACAGGATCACCGTGTAGCCGACGCTCGTGGGCTCTTCGCTGACGATCACCACGACCGTGCCGTACCGATCGGGCCGCCAGGGCTTCCAACGTGTCTTCGGATCGATGACCGTTCCCGCGAGCGGGGCCAGAACACGCGCTCCCCGGCGAGCATAGACGTCGACGCCGTCATGGGCACGGCGCAGGACCCCGTTGCGCCGTGAGAACCAGTGGTTGTACGGCTCCGGCTCGCCGGAGCGTCCCTCGAGGTAGTTGTCGCGGTAGCGGTAGGTCGTGCCCTTGGAGAACGGGAATCCCATCGGTACGATCTCGGAGCGTTTATCGAACGTCGCTGCGGTCGTCGGGGCGGATCCGGGAGGCGCGCTCGGCGCCGGAAGTCCGGTCGGCCCGGGGGTGGCGGTCGGGGCCGGGCTCCTGCTCGGCACGGG
>JACDBP010000228.1 GCA_013694835.1 Chloroflexota bacterium | reverse complement strand
CGGCGGCGTGCACCTTGGCCTCGCGGAGCTGGTCCTCGCGGCCCTCGGGCGTCTCGGCGTCGAGGTAGCCGAGGAGGTGGACGGCGACGCCCCGGCCGAGCTCGCGAAAGGCGTCGCGGTCGGCATCGGGCAGCGCGACGACCCACGGCAGGCGCTGCGACGCGACCCGGTTGGAGCGCCGGTAGACGCTCGTGACCCGCTCCGGCGTCACGCCCATCACCGCGACCGGCGGCCGGTGCCCGCGGGCCGCGGGGAGGAACCGTTCCAGCGTCCGCCGTGCGAACCGGCGGTGGCCGCCGGGCGTGGTGAACGAGCGGACCCGTCCGGCGTCCGCCCATCGGCGCAGGGTCGCGGGTGACACGCCAAGCACCTCGCTCGCCTCGCTGAGGCCGAGCCAGTCTGGAGACCTTGACGGCGGCAGCCGTCTCGCGCGGGGAGGGCTCACGGCCCGCAATCCTATCCAAACCTACGCAGACCTGTGCACCGTGCGCGTCGGACCGCCGTTAAGCGGCGGTCGACCAGTCGTCGCCCGGGCCTGGACCGGGGCGCTCGCCAGTCTCGTTGGAGACACCGTCGAGCAGTGCCGTCGAGCGCACCAGGAGTGGTTCGGAAGGCGGCGAGCGCCGCGTGGGTCGCGCCCCATCGATGCTCCTGCGTGCACCCGAGGGCCATTGCCACGAGAATGAAAGCCACGGTCGGAGCCACGCCTCACGGGTGGCCCCCGGCCTCGGGGACGATGCAGTCCGCCGATGGCGGGAGCGTGCTCGCATCCCCACCGGAACGAGCGGATCCAAGGAACGGAGAGCCATCGAAATGAGACTGAAGCTGCCGACCATCGACATCAGGATGCGTGACGTCGACGTCCCCACGCCGGACGTGAACGGCATGCGTTCCGACCTTCCCGACCTCGACCTGCGTGGCCGCGCGTCCGACCTTCGGGGCGCTGCAGCCGCAGGCGCCTCGACGCTCAGGGACCTTGCATCTCAGGGCGCCTCGGACCTGCGTGACCGAGCGTCCGACATGAAGCTGCCGGACGTGAAGCTCCCGGACGTGAAGCTACCTAACGTCGAGATGCCGGCCATCGATGTCGGCAAGGCGGTCGCGCCGGCGGCGAAGGCCGTCGGTGAGGGCATCGACGCAGTGGCGGAAAGCTTCCGCTCCATCGGCCGCGGCATCAACGACTGGCGCAATCCCCCGAGGCAACAGCCACCCTTGGCCGAAGCCGGGATCGCCCTGCTCGCCGGCGTCGGCGGCGGTATGGCGTTGATGTACTTCCTCGATCCGAAGCAGGGTCGACGTCGCCGGACGTTGCTCGCGGCGAAGCTCAACTCCTGGACTCGCGTCGCCGGCCAGGCCTTCCAGGGCGCGACCCGTGACCTGGCGAACCGGAGCCAGGCGATCAGCGCCGGCATCGGCTCGATGGGCGGCGGCGCAGAGAGCCTGACCGAAGCCGACGCTCAGATGGCTGTCATCGGCGGGCCGGATGCATCGAGCGATCTCCAGGAGATCGATCGGGCTGCCGCTGCCGGGCGCTACGCCGACGAGACGCTCCCCGGCTCCGGCGAGACGCCGATCGGCTCGAGCCAGGAGATCTACGGCCAGGCCTGGGGCGAGGGATCCGGCACCAGCCAGGAGACGGGAAGCTTCGGTGAAGGTGTCACCGGGGAAGAGGATCGGGACCGCATCCGGTCCACGTCGGAGTGAGGCTCGCCCCAGGCTGACGCTCCCAGAGTGCTACGCTAGCGACGTCCCTTGCCTCCGGTCCCGCGAGACCGGCTCGATCGGCCCGAGAGGCCGAGGAGGAGACGTCAGATGACCCTGTCCGACCACCGCGTCCTCCGTCGGACCGGTGGTCGTTCCTCGTCCCCCGCCCACGGTGTCGCTCGACATCGTCGCACCTGGATGACGGCCGCGGCGGCCGCTCGAAGGACCACGTGATGCCGCTCGGAGCCGTCACGGCGCTTCCCCAGCTGCCGCCGGATTCAGTGGTTGATCCGCGCCTGGGTCATCACGGTCCGGCGCTGCTGGCCCTCGAGGACGGTCGGATCTTCCCCGGGGTCTCCTTCGGCGCACCCGCCTCGTTGGGCGGCGACCTCGTCGTCAACACCAGCCAGACGGGGTACCAGGAGGTCTGCACCGACCCCTCGTACGCCGGCCAGCTGGTCGTGATGACATATCCCCTCATCGGCAACTACGGCAGGGTCCTCGCCGACGATCAGTCGCTGCGGCCGTGGCTGCGTGGGCTTATCGTCGCCCAGGCGACCGCGGGGGTGCTCGGCCGTGCTCGTCAGGTCGTTCACCTGCTCCGTGCGAACGGCGTCCCGGCGCTGGCCGGCATCGATACCCGGGCGCTGGCGCGCCACCTTCGCCAGACCGGCAGCCAGCGCGCCATCATCACCGCGCCCGGCGACACCGATCCGGGCGTGGCGATCCATCGGGCACGCGCCGTGCTGCGCTGGGAGGACCAGGACTTCGTAGCCCAGGTGTCCACTGCCGCTCCGTACGAAGTGGGACCTGACGGCGGGCCGCTCGTCGGGGTGGTCGATTACGGTCTGAAGACCGGCATCGTCCGTTCGCTGGTGCGCCGCGGCGTGCGGGTCCGCGTGCTGCCGCACACCGTGACGCCGGACGTCGCACTCGTCCCGGAGCTGGTCGGCCTGGTGATGTCCCCTGGGCCGGGTGACCCGGTCCGCCTGGAGGGGCCCGTCGACCTCGCTCGTGCCGTCATCGCCGACGGGCGCCCGCTGCTCGGTATCTGCCTGGGGCACCAGATCGTGGCGCTCGCGGCTGGCGCCACGACCGCGCGCCTGGCGTTCGGCCATCACGGCGCGAACCACCCGGTTCGGGATCTGGACAGCGGACTGGTGCAGGTCACCGCGCAGAACCACGAGGTCCAGGTCCTCGACACGCACCTGCCTCGAGACGGCGGGTTCGTGGTGAGCCAGCGAAACCTCAACGACGGGTCGGTGGAAGGGCTGCGCCACCGCGCATTGCCCGTCGAGACCGTCCAGTACCACCCTGAGGGTTCGCCGGGGCCGCTGGACGCGACGGCCGTGTTCGACCGGTTCGTGGCCCAGGCGTGGCTCCACGCCGACTGCTCGCGGTGACCGAGGGGCAGCTGGCCGGTCCAGACGCCCGGCGCCAGCCGAACGTCCGGTCCGTCCTCATCATCGGATCAGGCCCCGTCGTCATCGGCCAGGCGGCCGAGTTCGACTACGCCGGTACACAGGCGTGTCGCGCCCTCCGTGAGGAAGGTGTCCGGACCATCCTGCTCAACTCGAACCCAGCGACGATCATGACCGATCCGTCGGTCGCCGATGCGGTCTACCTGGAGCCGCTGACGGTCACCTCGGTGGAGCGCATCCTGGATCTGGAGCGGCCGGACGGTGTGCTCGCCGGCCTCGGTGGCCAGACCGCGCTGAACCTGGCCGTGGACCTTGCGCGGGCGGGTGTCCTGGAGCGCTACGGGGTGCGGTTGCTGGGCACGCCACTCGAGGCGATCGAGGTTGCCGAGGACCGCAGGCGTTTTCGCGACCTGCTCGCTCGCATCGGCCAGCCGTCCGCGCCGTCGTACATCGTCGAGGGGCTGACCGGCGAGCAGCGGGCAAAGACGATCGATGAAGCCTTCGAACGGATCGGCCTGCCGGCGGTGATCCGGCCGGCCTTCACGCTGGGAGGCTCGGGCGGCGGCATCGTCGACACGGAGTCGGAGTATCGCGAGCGCGTCCGTTCGGGGCTCCGCGCCAGCCCGATCGGCCAGGTGATCGTGGAGCGCTGCCTTGTCGGCTGGCAGGAGATCGAGTACGAAGTGATGCGCGACGCGGAGGACACGTGCATCGCCGTCTGCTCGATGGAGAACGTCGACCCGTTGGGTGTCCACACGGGCGATTCGATCGTCGTCGCGCCCGTCCAGACGTTGCCCGACCCGGTCCATCAGCGGCTCCGCTCCGCCGCCATCGCGATCATCCGCGCCCTCGGCGTGGAGGGCGGCTGCAACGTCCAGTTCGCGCTGTCTCCGGATTCCCGCGACTACGCGGTCATCGAGGTGAACCCGCGAGTCTCGCGTTCCTCGGCGCTGGCGTCGAAGGCGACCGGCTATCCCATCGCCCGCGTCGCGGCACAGATCGCCGTCGGACGCACGCTGGCGGAGATCCCCAACGCGATCACGCGCACGACGGTCGCCGCCTTCGAGCCGGCGCTCGACTACGTGGTGGTCAAGCTGCCGCGCTTTCCCTTCGACAAGTTCCCCACGGCCGACCGGGCGCTCGGCTCGCAGATGAAGGCGACCGGCGAGGTGATGGCGATCGACCGGACGTTCGGCTCGGCGCTCAACAAGGCGCTCCGAGCCCTCGAGCAGGCCGGTGCCGGGTTCCTGGCCGAGGACCCGGCCTGGGCCCCGACCCTGTCGCTACTGACGCGCGGCCCGGGTGAGGAGGCCGACGCACTGGACCGCGCCGGCCTGGTC